>JAGNNB010000475.1 GCA_017990865.1 Lysobacteraceae bacterium | reverse complement strand
TCACCGAAGAATTCTATCGGATGCTCGATCGTCACCTGAAAGACGATGGCCTTCTGGTGCAATGGATCCACATCTACGAGTTGGACGATCGCGTTTTTTCGCCCATGCCGGCTGCGCTCAGCAAGGTATTTCCGCATATCCAGGTCTACGTCGTGAATTCCGGCGATCTGTTGCTGGTCGCGAGCCGTTCGCCGATCCGCGAGCCGGATTTTTCGAGATTTCCGCAGCCGATCATCGAGCGGGAACTCAAGCGCTTGGATGCCTACAGCGCGGAATCCGTGCGGATGCGAATCGTGGCGGACAAGCCTTTCTTGGACGCTTACCTTTGGGGACAAGACGCGAAGCCGCATTCCGACTTCTATCCGTTCGTGATGTTGAATGCGCCCAGGACACGGTTCAAAAAAGAGAACGCCTTCGGCCTGATTTCGTATGTGGGCGCAGGCGTGCCGTTGCTCGATGGCTTGGTCCTGAAGCGCCCATTCGCGTTCGATGGCGAGCTGATTCCGACCAGCGGCAATCCGCGTTCGGATGGCATCGCGGTCGCGCGCCGGTTGCTGGCGATATTGCAACACGACGACGCCAGAGCGATCGATGAGTTGCTCGGAAAACACGATCTTTCCGGCGCTTTCTTCCTCAAGCGGTTCGCCGGAAAAGCGGTTGGGCCGCGCGAGCGCCAGAAGTGGCAACGGAGTTTGATCCAGATCGCCGGCGTGCTCGCGAATAATACGAATCGGGAGCAGGTCGTCGCGTTGTTGGAAAGCGGTGCGATCAAGCCCGACCTGGAAGCGTCCGACCCGACGGTCGCGGTCGTGTACGAGATCTACCGCACGATCGGCAGCGGCGATCACGCGCGAATCCTCGCGATACCGACCGCGCCTTTCGCGACGGAAGATTCCGGTTACGATCCCGTCGTCGGCGATTACGTGTTGGCATCGCAAATGCTCTCGGCGATCCAAACCGAAAACGCCGCTGCGTTCCAGAACGCGCTGAACGATAGCGCTCGCCGCGCGGGCGATCCGTCGATGCGGCAGACGCGTCTACTGCTGCACCTTTACGGGTTGCAGCACTTCAAAGGGATCAAGCTCGACGGCGCTCAGTGAGACTTGCGATTGGAGGAGCGTTCCGCGTCGGCCGCGGTCATGCCGCTAAGCCGAGCGCGGCTCTGCGCGCTTGAGCGGCGCCCTCGTGCAGCGCGCGCTCATCGCGCGAGCGCGAGCCGCCGATACTGGCGGTCGAACGTCTCCACATGCTGTCGCAGGGTCGCGAGGTCCGAATCGTTGACGAGTACATCGTCCGCGATCGCGAGGCGCTTCGATCGATCCGCTTGCGCAGCGATCATGCGATCCGCGAGCGCCGCATCGATCCCGTCGCGTCGCATCAGACGCGCGCGTTGCGCGCTCGGCGAAACGTCGACGATCAGAATGCGGTCCAACCAGGGATACGCCGCGCGGCTGCCGACTTCGGCAAGCAACGGGATCGCGACGATCGCGTACGCGCTGGTCGCGGTTTCGCATCGATGTTGCAGCGACATTCGCACGCGCGGATGCACGATGGCTTCGAGCCGAGCGCGCGCCGCGGCGTCGTCGAAGATTCGCTGCCGCATCTTCGCCCGATCGAGCCCGCCTTGCGCGTCGAGGATATCGGGACCGAACGCGGCGATGGCCTCGGCTAAGCCTTCGCTGCCGACGGCGACCGCTTCGCGAGCCGCCACATCGGCGTCGGCGATGACGATACCGAGGTCGGCGAAGGCATCGGCGACGGCGGATTTACCGGAGGCGATGCCGCCGGTCAAACCGATGCAATAGGGCAACGGTTTCGCCGAGCGATCGAGAGGCATCGATATCGGATCGTCGCGACGCATCGGTCGGCGCTCGAAGCGGGAGGCGCTAAAGCCCGAAGAACCAGTTGTATCCGGCGACGATCCGTTCGCCGAAAACGAACACCAGCCAGCCCGCGATGGCGAGATACGGGCCAAACGGAATCGGTGTGGCGCGATCACGACCTTTCGCGAACAGCCAAATCGAGCCGACGATCGCGCCCATCAACGAGGAGATCAGCACGATCGGCAGCAACATGGCGTAGCCGGCCCATGCGCCGAGCGCGGCGAGCAGCTTGAAGTCGCCGTGCCCCATGCCTTCCTTGCCGGTGAGTTGTTTGAAGACCCACCAGATGCTCCAAAGACTGACGTAACCGAGTACGGCGCCGGCGATGGCCCATTTCGAGGACACGAATAGGTTGTCCACGCTCGCGATCAGCCCAAGCCAGAGCAAGGGCAGGGTCAGTTGATCGGGCAACCACTGCGTGCGCAAGTCGATGCCGGACAACGCGATCAGGAAGCAGGTCAGCACCGAGGCGCCGAACCCCTGCCAGCCGAAACCGAAGCGCCACACGCAGGCCGAGACCAGCAGCATCGTCAGCAATTCGACGAAGGGGTATTGGAACGAGATCGGTGCCTTGCAATTGCGGCAGCGCCCGCGCAGCGCCAGCCAACTGAACACCGGAATATTCTCGTACCAAGAGAGCTGGTGTTTGCAATGCGGGCAGTGCGAACGCTCGATCGCGATGCCGGGCGGCGGCGGATCGTAAAGGTCGGGTTGTTCGAGGATTTCGCGCGCGTCTCGCTTCCAGTCCCATTCCAAACGTTTCGGGAGGCGGAGGATGACGACGTTCAGGAAACTGCCGACGAGAAGTCCGAGCCCGGCCGCGATCGGATAACCGAGGCCGGGGTTCTGATCGAGAAATGACATCGATGGGAGCCGTGCGCCGCGTGCGCCGGCCTCAGCCGACGACCGCCGCGAGTTTGAAGATGGGCAGATACATGCCGATGACCATGCTGCCGACCAGCACGCCGATAACGACCATGATCATCGGTTCGAGCAGACTGGCGAGCGCGTCGACGGCGTTGCTCACTTCTTGTTCGTAGAACTCGGCGACCTTGAACAACATGGTGTCCAGCGCGCCGGCTTCTTCGCCGATCGCCGCCATCTGCACCACCA
>JAGNNB010000474.1 GCA_017990865.1 Lysobacteraceae bacterium | reverse complement strand
AACGAGGCCGGCAACGTCTCGTCCGAACAAAGCTGGGGTTAAGATGCCGATACGCGCCAGCGAAAAACACGGCGGCAAAGTCACCGCATACTGCATCAATTGCGACGACGAAATACTGAATGTCCCCAGCGCGCGCTTCACGCTGCACGCAGACGAGGGATTCGGGGATGTCGACGAAGACGGCGGTTTCATCAAGTTCTTCGTCGCGACCTGCAACTCGTGCGGTTACATGGAGTTGTATCGCGACGGTTTTCTATTCAAATCCAATGAGGGGGACGCATGACGCAAGTGATTTTGGGGCCGAACGAAACAGTCAAATTTCAAGCCGTTTGCAAGACCAAACCGGCGGAGGACCTGCTTTATGGCCTCTATCTTCTGACACTGACGACCAAACGCGTATTCGCCGAAGACAATCTCGGCACCTTGATCTTCAATTATTATCTCAAGGATATCGATCGCGGCGAGATCGACAAGACTTTCTGGAAAGGCACGCGGGTCAAGCTGGTATTGCGCAACGGCAACAACCATCTTTTCTCGGTGGTCAAAGACTTGGTGACGGAAGATCCGGCCGGCAGCCAGCGTCTCATCAACATGATCAATCAAGTCATCCTGGTGCTGCGCAACCAGCCCGCGCAACCCTCGGTGGAGTGAGGCCGGCATCGCGGCACGCATCACCGCTACCGGCGAAGACGTGAACGCGCGCGCATTTCGCGGCGTCTGCGTCTGTCCATACTCGGCCGGCAGGGGCATACGACATCAAGGAGCAGATCGTGAAATCGCCGCTGATGAACGTGACAGTGCTCTTATAGCCTGTTCAAAATCGTCGCGAGGGATGGGGATTTCGCGTCGCCCGCAGCGCAGAAAGCGCAGTGTACGTAGCAGTACATGGGCATTTCGAGCGGCGGACGGCGCGAAAGCACCAAGCGCAGCGGGTTTTGACAGACTCTTAGGCATTCCTGAATACGCGACGGCGTAGCGCACAGACGCAGTGTACAGCACGCGAAAAAGGCGAAATCCACGCACTCGAAGACGCTCACGCCGCGCCCGATATGCACATAACGTTGCAGCAGCGCCACGCGTCGCTACGCCGCGCTACTCAGCGGTCCGCAAGTAAAGAGACGGCCAGTCACCGCAACCCGCGCGCCGCTAGTCGCCTTTCAACGCCGCCTTCACGTTGCGCCAGACGCATTCGCTGTGCGCACGATCGCCCTCGGGCGGTACGTAATTCACCATGAACACTGCATTTTCGCGATTCATATCGATGAATGCGGAATAGGTACGCTCGACCTTGCCCGGCATAGCGAGTTCGACGAACAACAGATCGTGCCCTTGGTTGTCCGCGCGCTCGATTGTGAGCTCGTTTTTCTTGTCCGCCTTGATCTGTTCGAACAGTTCATCGAGGCCCAAAAAAGTCTTCGTCTTCGAGTCGTAAGTGATGGTTCTGGACCATATGCCGAAAAGATAACCACCCGGGACAGCGCCATCCGGATCGGCATCAAGGACTTTCTCTTGGCCGGGCTTCATCCAATAGGCGGTGACGGCCTGCTTGAGCTCGAGTTCGACGTAGTCGTATTCACTCGGCACATAAATCCGTAAGGGCACGTCGACCGGAAATTCTCTGTGCATGAACCTCTCGAACAGCATCGTTCGGCCGCCCCCACAGTCTTCCGCCCAAGCCGGCCCGCAAACCATCGCGGACAACCACAACCCCAGTATCGCTTTACGCATGACATCCCCCTCCTTGTCGATCGCGAGCGGTCATCATCGCATGCGAACGGGGACGTTCAAAAGAGCAGCGCGCTGCGATTCGCGGCGGCCCGACGCGTTATCCCTCTAACGATCGCGGCTGGGTCTCGGGCATCTGCGCACGTACGGCCAGCGCCACGCACGCGACGCCCAGCGCTGCGGACAGATGCTTCAAGGCATGCCCGCTCATGCCCAGCGCGCCGTACACGGATGCATCGTAGGTTTCCAGCGCTTTGGCGAGCGCATACAGCCCCAGGACCACCCAAAAATATCGCGTTCCGCGCGCGTTCGTCGGATACATCAGCAGCATCGCGGGAATCAGCAGAATCGGCAGGAATTGAACCGCCAAATAAGGCCGCAGGTCGCCGACGGCCCGCCACCACACCACCGAGAGCAGTCCGATAAGCAGCAACGGCAGCAATGCGCGCTCCCCGAGCGTCGAGCGAATGTGACGTCCCACGAGCGCCGCGAAAAACGCCATGAACGCGATCGTCATCGGTAAACGGTCCCAGACCAGCGTGGCGTCGCTCGGGTCGAGGTGGTAATACGCCGACCCGAACGCAACCGCCGAGGCGCCGACGAAGAACGTCGCGTACGCCGTTCGCATCGGCAGCGCGGCCGTACGCCGACGATACAGAACGTTCAAACCCCATCCGCCGAACAACAGAAACGGCAGATTCGTCACGACATTCCAAAAATTGGAGATGCCGCAAAGAGGGCGCGCATCCGCGAAGCGGTGGTAATCCTGATCCTGCGCGATCGGCCCGTGCGCGATCAACGCTGCGCATACCGCCAAGGAAATCGCCAGCAACAACCCTTCGCGCCAACCGATGATGCGCTGCGAGACGGGTCGGGTGTATTCGCTCATCGTCAAGTCCGCCAGCGCGTCGATAGGGCGCGCCGCGACGACAGTTTACCCTGCTATCCCGTCGCCGCAGCATCGCTGCATGTCACCGTCCATCACCGCAAGGCGGCGAAGGCATCGCGATAAAATAGCCAGAACGCTTCGCCTATGGCTTCGATCAACCGCGACGGCTCATGACCGACGCCGGGCACCACTGCGAAATCGTGATCGATGCCCTGCGCGCTGAGGTGCGCGGAGAGCTCGCGGTTCTGTTCGAGCAACGCGTCGCGTTCGCCGACACGCTGCCGGATGCGTACACGTCCGCGGATCGCATCCCGGTTGTCGGACGCCAGCGTCGACGGGCTCTGTGCGCGGAAATAGTCGATATCGCCGCCGTAGACCTCGCGCAGAATTCG
>JAGNNB010000473.1 GCA_017990865.1 Lysobacteraceae bacterium | reverse complement strand
CACGTCGGATCGCCACCGCCACTGACTGTGGCGCTATTGGTCACGCTCGCCGCCGCCGCCGTTGTCGGCGTCACCGGAATCACAAAACTCGTGCTCGCGCCGGCCGCAAGACTCGCAACCGTACAGGTCACCGTTTGGCCCGCGGCCGTGCAGCCCGCCGGCAACGTGCCGATGGTCAGACCCGCCGGGATCGTGTCGGTAATCGTGCTCACCGCCGTCGTCGCCGCCGTGCCCGTGTTCTGCAGGCTCAACGTGTAGCTCGCCGGAACGCCGACCACAAAACTCGCGGCCGAAGCCGTCTTGGTCATCGTCAATTGCGGACGGTTCACCGTCGTGGCGGCGCTGCCGGTATTACCGCCGGCGCACGTTACCGGCGTGCCGGAGCAATCCGGATCCGTCGTGCCGGTCGGCGGAACGACCGTTGCGGTATTGGTGATGTTGGCTGCGGTCGCAGCGCTCACCGTACACACGATGCTTAGGGTGACGTTGCCGCCGGAAGGAATGGCGGCGCCGGTCCACGTGCCGGTGCCGGTGGCGCCCGGGGCGATCGTGCCGACGGTAAAGGTTCCGACGGACGGGGTGAACGTACAGCCGGTCAGGCCGGCCGGAAGCGATTCGACGATCGAGAAGGTGCTGGCCGCGGTAATCGTGCTGGGGCCGGCATTGGTGACCGTGAGGGTGTAGGTCAGGAGACCGCCGACGACGACCGGATCGGGAGTATCGATCTTCGTCAGGCTGAGATTCGAGGTGCGCGCGATCGGATCGTTGTCCGTCGCGGTGTTATTCCCGCTATTGGGGTCGGTCACCGTGACGGGGGGCGCCACCGTGGCGGTATTCACCGCATTCTGGGAGAAAGCCATCGGACTGGCGAGCAAAGCGCCGAACATCAGAATCGATGCGGCAAGCGAGCGGCGCAGTTGGATGGCGATGCTGGTCGTTTTGGCTAGCACTAGAACTCTCCCCCGGCCATGTCGAAGCGGTAGTGACATGGCCTGAATCCCCGGTTTCCGCGTTCGACTTCCCGAGGTCGAACGCGACTCATCGTTTCGCTATCTGAAACTTTTCTCGTCGTCGCCGACGAGGCCACACATAAAACGCCCGACACCCCGATTTTCATCGGGAGTCAGGCGATGACACATCCCTGCGAGAACATCGGTCCTGCGGTGGCATCAAGGCTAAACAAGCAAACATCGCGCCACATGCTACCGCTCCGAACTATGATTTCAGTGCTATGTCGCTAATTAGCAAAGAAATTTCTAGCCCAAAAATAGACCGCACCCGTCCTCGGCGCGTCTGTGCATGAAGTCACATTTTGACCGTCGATGTCAATTTTGACCAGCCGGTCCATCCCCAGAGTGACGCCGCTGGGCGCACTGCGGCGGACGATGACCGGCGGGGGCCACGCATTCGGATGGGGCGTCGGAACCCTGGCGATCGGCGGGAAATCGCTGCCCGGGCGAAGGCCCCTGCTAACATTTCGCGGCTTGATCTCCCCCATCCGGAACCGGGCCCGCATCGACCACGGGCCCCGGAGCCGTGCCCACCCGCAACACCAGGGATGCGCCATGCCCTCTTCGACCGACCCGAACATGCCCGCCAGCGTCGACCTCGCCGCCGTTGACCAGGCCGCTGTTGACCAGAATTACACCCTGGACCACAAATTCAGCCAAACCGAGGGGCGGATCTATCTCTCGGGCGTGCAAGCGCTGGTTCGCTTGCCGTTGATGCAGCGATTGCGCGACCAAGCCGCGGGATTGAAGACCGCCGGGTTCGTCAGCGGCTATCGCGGCAGCCCGCTCGGCGGCTTCGATCTGGAACTGTGGCGCGCCAAGAAGCACTTGGAACGCGCCGGCGTGAAATTCACCCCGGGGCTCAACGAAGACCTCGGCGCGACGATGGTCTGGGGCACGCAGCAAACCACGCTTTTTCCGGGCGCGAAGGTCGATGGCGTGTTCGGCATGTGGTACGGCAAAGGTCCCGGCGTCGATCGCTGCGGCGATGTGTTCAAACACGCCAACGCCGCCGGCACTTCGAAATTCGGCGGCGTGCTCGCGCTCGCGGCCGACGATCACGCTTGTCGCAGCTCGACGCTACCGCACGGCAGCGAAGGCGAATTCCAATCGGCGTTGATGCCGGTGCTCAATCCCGCGGGTGTGCAGGACATTCTCGAGATGGGTTTGATCGGTTGGGCGATGTCGCGTTACACCGGCCGCTGGGTCGGCTTCAAAACCATCGCGGAAACGGTGGAATCGTCCGCATCGGTGGACGTGAATCCGTTGGCGCTTCGGATCGCGACGCCGGACGATTTCGAAATGCCGCCGAGCGGTTTGAATATCCGTTGGCCGGATCCGCCGCTCGAACAGGAAATGCGCCTGCATCGTTATGCGGTGAAGGCCGCGCAAGCGTTCGCGCGCGCGAATCGCCTCGATCGCATCGTGATCGATTCGCCGAACGCGCGCCTGGGTATCGTCACCACCGGCAAGAGTTATCTCGATGTGCTGCAGGCGCTCGAATATCTTGGCCTCGACGCGCGGGCATGCGCCGACCTCGGCATCCGCGTCTACAAAATCGGCATGACGTGGCCGCTGGAACCGATGGGCATTCGCGCATTCGCGCGCGGGCTGCAGGACATTCTCGTCGTCGAAGAGAAACTCAGCTTCATCGAAAGCCAGATGAAGGAGTTGTTCTACAACTTCGAAGGCATCAATCTCGACAACAGCAGGCCGTCGATCGTCGGCAAATACGACGAAAGCGGCGAGTGGATTCTGCCCAGCACCAACGAACTCACGCCCGCGCGGATCGCCGGTGTGATCGCGCGACGCATCCAACGTTTCCACGATTCGCAACAGATCCGCGACGTGTTGGCATGGATGGAGCAGAAGGAAGGCGAATTGGCGCTGCCGCGCGCCAGTTTTCCGCGCGTGCCGCACTACTGCAGTGGCTGTCCGCACAACACCTCGACGAAGGTGCCGGACGGTTCGCGCGCGCTGGGCGGTATCGGCTGTCAC
>JAGNNB010000472.1 GCA_017990865.1 Lysobacteraceae bacterium | reverse complement strand
CAACAGGACAGCGATACGGATTTTCTTGAACATCGCGATTGTTCGATGAGACCGGCCGGGTCGAGAGCGGAATGCGGGATGCGGAAAGCGAGCGGCGAATCGTGGCAGAAAATCGCCGAAGAAAGATCGTCCAGAAAAAACAGGAAACCAATCCGGAAAATGAGATCTGAAAACCAGCCACAAAAAACCCCGCCGGAGCGGGGTTTCGTGCGATTCGTCCTGTTCGGTGCGTTCGTTCGCGGTTTCGTCGCGAGACGCATCGACCGCAGGCCGTGGCGCGAAGTGGTGCCGGAAATAGGAATCGAACCTACGACCTACGCATTACGAATGCGCCGCTCTACCAACTGAGCTATTCCGGCGTTTGCAGCATTCCGCGGGGCGAGGCCCGAGCGGGAGGTGAATTCTAGGTTTCGAGAGGGAAGCGGTCAATCTCGGCGACAGGCTTTCGGCAGGCTCGCCTCCGCTGGCCGCCCCGGCTCAATCCACCAAATGCACCCGCAGTTCCTTGGGCAGGGCGAAGACCATGTCTTCGGGCTCGCCGGAGAGCTCGCGCAGACCGCCCGCGCCGAGTTCGCGCAAGCGGTCGATCACGCCCTGCACCAGCACGTCCGGAGCGGAGGCGCCCGCGGTGACGCCGATATGGCGGCGGCCTTCGACCCAGCGCGGGTCGATCTCATGGGCGCCGTCGATCAAATAGGCCTCCACGCCCTCGCGTTCGGCCAATTCGCGCAGCCGGTTGGAGTTGGAGCTGTTCGGCGAGCCGACCACCAGCACCAGATCGGCCTGCTCGGCCAGCTCGCGAACGGCGTCCTGGCGGTTCTGGGTGGCGTAGCAGATATCGTCGTTGCGCGGGCCCTGGATCGCCGGATATTTCGCCTGCAGGGCCTCGATCACATCGCGAGTGTCGTCCACCGACAATGTGGTTTGGGTGGTGTAGGCCAGATTCTCGGGTTGACCGACCTGCATCGCGGCCACGTCGTCGCGGTCCTCGACCAGATAAATCGCGCCCAGCCCGGCTTCGGCCAGCCATTGGCCCATCGTGCCTTCCACTTCCGGGTGGCCCGCGTGGCCGATCAACACCACATCGCGCCCCGCGCGGCAGTGACGGGCGACCTCCAGATGCACCTTCGTCACCAGCGGACAGGTGGCATCGAAAATTTTCAGGCCGCGGTCGCGGGCCTCGTTGCGGACGGCCTGCGAGACGCCGTACGCGCTGAAAATGACCGTCGCGCCATCGGGCACTTCGTCGAGTTCTTCGACGAACATCGCGCCGCGCTGGCGTAGATCGTCGACCACGAAACGATTGTGGACGACCTCGTGACGCACGTAGATCGGCGCGCCGAGGATTTCGATCGCGCGCTTCACGATCTCGATCGCGCGGTCGACACCGGCGCAGAACCCGCGCGGGTTGGCGAGGATGATTTCCATGCCGGGATTATCCACCGAGATCGTCCGTCGAGTTCGTTCGCGTCGATCTTCCGCCGAGCGCACCGTTCATTCGCACATTCATTCGTCCGACTTCGCCGCATCCGGCGCATCGCCGGCCTTGCGGCGGCCGTCGAACAGTCCGAACAGGATCAAGCCGATGGCGCCGGCCACCACCGCCGAATCGGCGATGTTGAACGCGGGCCAGTAATTATCCCGCCAATACCACTGGATGAAGTCGATGACATGGCCGTGCTGCAGACGGTCGATCACATTGCCCAAGGCCCCGCCGATCACCAGCGAAAACGGCAGCGCGTTGCGCCAATCGCCGCGCGGGGTGCGGCTGAGCCAATACGTCAGCACCGCGCAGATCACCACCGCCAAGCCCGTGAACAGGTACTTCTGCCAGCCGCCGGCATCGGCCAGAAAACTGAACGCCGCGCCTTCGTTGTAGGTGCGGTACCAGTTCCAGAAACCGTCGATCACCGGCACCGACTGATGTTCCGGCAGCGAGGCGAGCACCCAGGCTTTGCTCCATTGGTCCAGACCGATCGCGACCGCGGAGAGCAGCAGCCACACCAGCGCGTTGGGTTTGGGACGGGGATTGGTCATGGAAGAGGTCTTGGAAAAGCGAAGGAGTTCATCGATCTCGACAAACTAGTGAGGCAGCCACGAAACGGAACAGGGACAACGATTGTGGGAGGCCCGGAAGGGCCGATTCGACGGCTGTGGGAGGCCCGGAAGGGCCGATGCGACGATTGTGGGAGGCCCGGAAGGGCCGATGCGATGATCGACCGTGAAGATCCTCGGGCCTGCCGGCCCTCCCACAAATGCTCAGAACCATTTCCGATCTTCGCCCGACCCTTCGACGTTGCTCACGCAACGGCCGCAGAGTTCCGGGTGATCTTCGTGCGTGCCGACATCGTCGCGGTGATGCCAGCAGCGGACGCATTTGCGTTTCGCGCTCGCCGTCGCGACGACCGCGATATGCGCATCGGCGCCATGCTCGACGGCCACATCGCCGCTGATCAAGAAGAATCGCAATTCATCGGCGAGCGGCGACAGCCAAACAAAATCCTCGGCGCCGCAGCGGATCGCGATCTCTGCATCCAAAGCCGCACCGATTTCGCCGCTGGCGCGCATCGGTTCCAGCGTCTTCGCCACCTGCTCGCGCAAGGCGAGCAAACGCGCGAATCGCTCCGCATTCAACGCCGCATCCGTCGGTAGTGCCGCCAAACCTTCGTACCACGTCGCGAACAACACGTTCTCTTCGCGCGGGCCGCGGTCGGTATTCGCGGGCAGATGACCCCACAACTCGTCGGCGGTGAAGCTGAGGATCGGCGCGATCCAGCGCGCGAAGGCTTCGGCGATGCGGTACATCGCGCTCTGCGCGCTGCGGCGTCCGCGCGAATCCTCGCGCATCGTGTACAGGCGATCCTTGGTGACGTCCAGATACAGCGAACCGAGGTCCACGCTGCAGAAATTCACCAAAGCCTGCACCACTTCGGGGAAATCGTAACGGCGGTACGCGTTCGCGATATCGGCCTGCAGTTCGTAGGCGCGATGCACGATCCAACGATCCAGCG
>JAGNNB010000060.1 GCA_017990865.1 Lysobacteraceae bacterium | reverse complement strand
CTTCCCAACCGTGCAACAGCAGCGCCAACCCGCGCGTTTCGCGCCCCGGCACGCGGCTGTGCATGCCGTGCAGACGGATACCCTCGCCGCCGTCGATTTCATACGCCGTCGACACCGCCCCGCTCCGCCGCAGCAACCACGCACCGCGCGCGCGCCGCATCGGGCTGGTGCCCAGCGCCGATTGCATATGCGGGCTGCGCAGCCAGAGCGGTGGATGGTAAGGGGAGGACTCAACTATCAAAATTTACGAACACCGGGCGCATACGTTGATTCAAGACAGATCGGAGACTGCATCGTGAAAGTCATTTTCATGGACGATAAGAATCCGACTACCACTTTTTCTTAATTTGACTGCCTTCTCGACTTTTCTTCCATAACAAGCATAGGACCAGCATGGATTTCCGTCGGCCCCAATGATCAGGTAATCAACTTTCTCGGACACACCAGCAACCACACTACCGCCAAAACTCTTGACTATCAAAGAGAGATCTTCTCTTTTGTAGCGAGAAGAAGCACCAGTAAAACAAAAGGTAGATCCCTTAAATTGAACCTCTGGGCATACAGCACACAACCCGGCAATCGCACCATCTTCGGAAACAAGCGGGTTTGAAATTGTCTTGTTGTCCAATAAATCGACGAATTCCGAGAAGAAATTGAACAATAAGCGATGTTCAGTATCATCAATTCGACGGTCCGCTAGAACCGCCGTAATCAAACTTCCAATTTCATCGTACGGCCAGCATGTCCTAAGATGCTCATGCACATCCAGCCATTGCGAAAGTCCTTGCAATTCGGCGACATTGATTTCTATGTCAGCGACAACACCGCCAACAATTGCATGCAACCTCTGTAAATCAGCGGTGGTTCTATCGTAGTACTCCGATGAGATGATTCTTTCGCACAACCAAGCTATGTCTTCTTTTTCTTCTGAGGAAAGAACCCGGTCAGCCAAAGACTCATCTAACAGCGGAATCAATTCATTAAACGGGTGTCGTTCCCTCATGCATCGATGAGACTCCAACCAGATATTTAGAAAACCAAGCTCCGCTTCGTTGATAGAACCATCAATCGATATTCCCTCAATGATTCCTAGAAGAGAATTAATCGATTTATCAAGGGTGGCCTTACCCATGAATTTGCGTAATTCCGCTTGATCCCCGCTCATGCTTTCCCCTCCATGAAATGAACTCGGTTGCTATCGCACTTTATTGTCCCATCGCATCCACGATCCGCGTCCGTGCGGTTTCCGCGATTTTGCGGCGGCCGTCGCTGTCGCCGGGCAAAATGGGATCGAGAAAGATCGCTTCGCCCATGCGCGCCGGTTCGCCGAGCAGGCGCCAGAAATTCTGGAAGAAATTCTCGTCGGGGCCGAACGCGACCACCGTCTGCGCATCGCCGCGCGTGCCGTAACGCAACGCCACCGGCTGCACCGGCACGTCGGCTTCCACCGCCGCCAGAAAAATACGCGCGTGGAACGGGCCGATCTCCTCGCCGCTGCGCGTGCGGCCCTCGGGAAACACCGCGACCGCGCGGCCGGCACGCAAACGCGCGAGCATTTCGTGCAGCACGCCGCCGAGCGATTCCTGATTGCCGCGTTGGTGGTAGATGGTTTCGCCCATCGTCGCCAACCAACCGACCAGCGGCCAACCGGCGATTTCGCGCTTGGCGACGAAGCCCATCATCCGCTGCGCGTGCAGCGCGACGATGTCGATCCAACTCACGTGATTGGCCACGAACATCACCGGACCCGAGAGCGGCGTCCCGATCCGGCGCATGCGAAACCCGAAGACCCGCATCAAGCCGCCCTGCCACCAACGCACCATGCGGTGCTTCAGCGGCTCGCCGCCCACGCGCAGACCGCCGAAGGGCGGCGACATCAGCAACAGCGTGATCGGCAGGTGCACCGCGATATGCCACGCCAGCATCGGCAGGCGATAGGCATAGCGCAACGCCCGCATGGCGCGGGAGGTGGGGACGGACCGGGTCATGCCGCCACCATACCGAAGCGAATTAGAGCCCGGCATCGGATGCCCCGCATGAAGCGCCCCGCACGCCGAGTCTCGCGGCCGCCGCCGCGTCACGGAACCGGGCGCACTTACGCATCGCGACGGGGCACGACGGCCAGCGTCAGCCGGGATACGCAGCACAGCCGGCCGAGCGGGTCCTCGATGCGGATCTCCCAGACTTGAGTGCGCCGGCCGACATGCAACGGCCGCGCGGTGCCGACAACCGTGCCCTCGCGGACGGCGGCCAAGTGGTTCGCATTGATTTCGATCCCCACGCACATTTCGCCCGGGGCCACGCACAGATTGCCCGCGGAACTGCCGAGGGTTTCGGCCAACAGCACCGACGCGCCGCCGTGCAGCAGGCCGTACGGCTGGCGGGTGCGGGCATCGACCGGCATGGTGGCGCGGACAAAATCGACGCCGACCTCGGTGAAGACGATGCCCAAGGTCTCCATCGCGGTACCGCGGGAGAGGGCATTGAGGGTGTCGGGGGAAGCTTGGCCGCGAAACAGGGGCGGCGTGGGGTGGGACGTCATCCCGTCAGGATACCGGATCGGCCCAAAAAGGAGCCCGGCGCGACACGATGCGGGAGAGAGCGCATCGCGTCGGCACCGGGCCGGGGGAGGACGTTCTAAGCAGTGAAACGAGGCTTGGGGGAGAGCGTGAAGCGGGGTTCGGCGCCGATCGAACGGGGGGGGAGGAAGCGGCCGGCTCGCGAGGTTCAAGCGCAGCGGAAGCGCTCGGGGCCCCAGTCGCTGGTGTAGCGGCGGTCCAAGCCGTAGCCGCTGCTGCGGCCATAACCGACGCCGACTTCGCGACTGCGGTAACGCTCATGGCTGGCCAGCGCGACGACGTTATCGGCGCGGACTTCGACGCTGTGCGCTTCAGCGACGGTCGGGGACAGGGTGGATTCGGTGTTCATGGGGTACTCCGGGTTCTCAACGATGAAGTGCTGGACGACTTCTTGCGCGATAGATGGGGGCGAAGACGGCGAATTTCAGCGGCGGCGTGCGATTCAGCAGCAGCGGAAGCGCGGGGCGCCCCAGTCGCTGGTGTAGCGGCGATCCAGGCCGTAGCCGCTGCTGCGGCCATAACCGATGCCGAAGTCGCGTTCGCGACGGGCAAGACGGGCGTTGGCGACGATGTCGATCAAGGCCTGCGAGACGGGGGTCGGGGTGGTGTCGGTCGTGGTCTTCATGGTGGGCTCCGGAAGTGTTAGTGACTTGGTGTGTTGGTAAAGTACAACACCTAAATACCGAAACACATATGCATGAAGTCACCCCACCGGAATCACATTCGCAACTAATTGATTTTTATGGATTTAACCAAAAACGGCTTCGCTTCGAGCCGACGAACGGTCGTCTAAATTGGGTTTAAACGCCGCCGAGGGCGCGAATTCGAGGCCAAAACGCCTCGCGAACGGTACATATCGAACGGGTTTCTACAGAATCGGGGCCAATCCGGCGCCGAAGGCCGTGAAAATGCGGGTCAGCGGGCGCTTGAGCGGGTCCACTTCCGGGAAATCGCCGACAGGTTCGTAGCAGCGGCGGAATTCGGGATCGCGCGGCGACATCGGCGCCGGGCATTCCGGGCCGGGCACGAATTCGTAACTCGTCGCGTAACGCATCGGCCAAAAGTCAAACAACGGCAAGTACTCGGTGATCTTCGCCAGCGAATATTCCAAGCCCGAGAAATAACGCGCCTTGTCGCGACGCGCGATCATCCATGCGTTGGCCGGTGCGATATCGCGTTCGATGCTGGCGGCGAGCAATTGCGCGAACGCGGGGTCTTCGATCGCCAACGCCGCTTCGGTGTTGTAGTTCTCGCCGCGCGGATCGAAGTTGTGCGTGCCGATCACGCCGATGCGATCGTCGATCACCATCGATTTGGCGTGCAATCCGAAACGCACGCCGCCGCGCAGCAGCGGCACGCGTTCGTTAGCGCCGCGTTTGGAATAACGCAGCGCCGAATACTCGCGAGCCAGCGGCGTCGGTCGATCCGGCGAACGACTGCCGCCCGCGCCGGAACCGCGACCGCTGCCGAACACCGAGGCGCTGCCGTCCTCGCGCCATTGCAGCCCGACGGTGCCGGTGGCTTCCAGATCGATCGGCGCATCCTGCGGGAACGGTTTGAATTCGTAGATCTCGAATTTGAAATCGCGCAGATAGCGTCGTTTGTATTTGTACGACAGCGCATACGGAATGAACGCATCGGTCGCCGCGAGGCTATTGGTGGACACCACCACGCGCGGCGGGTTTTCGCGCTTCTGCAGCCGGCGGAACATGCGCTGCGCCGGTTCGGACAGCACCAGATACGGCGTTTGCAGCAACACGCGGCTGCGCGCCGATTCGATCATGTCGCGCATTTGCTCCGACGGCGGGCCGCCGTTTTCGTCGATCTCGTGATGCTTGTCGGGCAAGTCGGCGATGAAGCGCACGCCGCGCACCGAGATGGCGGCGTCGACCAATCGCGTGCGGATCAACTCGGCGTCGTCGGCGTCGCGACCGATCGCTTCGATGCGCCGCGGCTGTGCGGGTGCGGGATGCAGCAACGGCGGTGCGCCCTCGCGCATCAACATGCGCGCCACATCCGAGAGCTTGGTCAACGGCTTGCTGAGCGGCGCGACCCAATACGCCTCGAAATTCCGCGTCATCTGCGGCACCACCGGTCCGGCGATGAGCAAGTCGCGGTCGCGAAAATTGAATTTCGGGCTCCAGTCGTAATAGTCGTCCTGGTAATTGCGTCCGCCGGTGATGGCGACCAGATCGTCCACCACCATCAGCTTGTTGTGCATCCGCTGGTTGAGCCGGCGGAAACAGCAGATCGTCGCGAAGGCGTACATCGGATAACTGAAACGCGCGCGCCCCAGCACCGGGTTGTATAGGCGCATTTCGAAATTGACGTGCGTGGCCGACAGCGCGGTGAGCGTATCCACGCGTCGCATCGCCGCGAGTTGATCGACCAGCACGCGTACTTTCACGCCGCGCCGCGCGGCGGCGAGCAATTCGTCCAACACCAAACGTCCGGCGTCGTCTTCGTCGTAGATATAGGTTTGGATATCGATGCTGCGCTGCGCGCCACGAATCAAATCCAGTCGCGCCAACAAGGCGTCTTGGCCGTAATCCAGAATCAGCGCGTAATGCGGCGGACCGGCGACGGATTTCGCGCCGATCGATCCCGCGCCGCGGGCGTCGTTAGCGGTGTCGTTCGCCGTTTCGCTCTCGGCGGCGGTCTCGGCGATGTTCGCGGGCGCACTATCGCGGCGTTTCTCGGCTTCGGCGCTTTCGTTCGCGTCGCGTTGCGAATCGCTGGGCGGCGTAGCGGTCGACTCCGCGGCCTCGCGCGCAGTCGCATCCGGCGACAACGATCGATCGAACGCGCGATCGTAGGTGGCCTGCTCCGCCGCGCGCACGCCCAATGCGCGCAGCGGCGATGGCCGGGCGCAGGCGTCTTCGCGCTCGCAATCGACCACGGTACTGCGCAGCGAGACGGCGATCCGCTCGGCGCGCGCGTAGTCGCGATCCGACAGCGTGGCGCAAGCGACGTTCGCCAGCGCCAACAGCGCGACGACCGCGATCCGCAGCGCGTTCACGGCGCCGCTCCGTCATCTTCGAGCCGGCGCAAACGCAAGCGAAAACGCACGATATCCGACACCGCGACAATCCATCGGTCCACGCCGTAGTCGCTGCGCCGCACGGTTCCCGCAGCGACGACATCGCAATCCAGCGCCGGGCGTTCGCATTCGGCCGGTTCGATCAAAAAAGTTTCGCGTCGGCGCACGTCGCGGATGCGCAATTCGCCGGCGAGCTTGCCGCCCGTACGCAGCAGATCCGAGCCGTAGGGGTCGGAGACGAATTCCACGTCGGGAAAGCGTTCCGCTTCGAAAAAGCCTTCGCCGCGCGTGAACGCGGTGTACTTCGGATGATTCACGATCTCGACCGCGCGCGCATCCATCCGAAAGCGCGTGCGAAAACGGCCGTCGCTCAAGGCTTCGATGCGGCCGTCGAAACGCGGGAAACGCCCTTGCAGCAATTGCCCCCAGCGCGTTTTCAGCGTGAAGCCGATCCGCGTATGCGCGGGATCGAATTCGGTGGCGCCACATTGCGCCGCTGCGCACAACGAAGCGATCAGAACGGCGCAGAACGGTGCCGCCGCGCGCCAATACGCGGGAATTCGCAGACGGGAATGCGTGGGGTCCTGCGTCACGGCCACCAAAACGCCGCGAGCGTCGCCTTGCCCGGTTCGATGCCGCCGTCCGTACCGACGTGCAGCACGACGATGCCCCCGGGCGGCATGCCGCGATAGTCGCCCGACTGGCCGCTGTGCAACAGCGCCGCCAAACGTTCCAGGCCGGGGTTGTGCCCGACCAACATCAGCCGCTCGGCATCGGGATGTTCGTCGGCCAGTGCGGCCAACGCGCCCGGCGACGCTTCGTAGATGCCGTCGACCAAGCGTTGTTCGACGTAACCCACGCTTTGCAGCACCGCTTCGAGGGTTTCGCGCGTGCGCCGCGCGGGCGAGCACAGCACGCGATCCGGCGTCAGCCGCTGTTCGGCCAACCAACGCCCCGCGGCTTCGGCCTCGGCCAAGCCCTCGGCCGAGAGCGCGCGGTCGATATCCGACTGCCCCGCGCTGGCGGGTTCGGCGTGGGCGTGACGCAGCAGGATCAATGTTCTCATAGCGCTCGTGGTCTCATGGGATTCGAGGCCTCGTCGTATTCGGTGCGCGACCGCGACGGGACGGACCCGCAGCTTAACGCGAACCGGCGGACGCGGACATGCGGACCCGAGCCGCCGCGCTTCGGGCCGCACGCGCGCGATGGAAACGGTTCAGACCACGCCCTGCGGCAAGCGACGCATGGCATCGCGGAAAAACAAGCGATCGGCGGGCGTCAACTCGCGCAAGCGTCGGCGTAGGCGCTCCACCGCCTCGGCCGCGCGCGCCGGATCGCCGGCGTGCGCTTCGTACCACGCCGCTTCCAACAACACGTTCGCGCGCTGCAGCGCGTCGATCTGCACGCGGCCGGCATCGACATCGGCCTGCATCGATGCGGCCAATTCGCGCCAACTCGGCCATTGCGCGTGCAGGGTCATCGGTGCGATCAGCGCGCGGAAGGCTTCCGGCGACAGCACCGGCCAGCGACGGAAGACCTCCAGCGTGGGATGCGGCGTGTCCGGACCGTTGCGCCGCGCCATCCGCAGCAGATAAATGAGGTTCCAACAGCCGCCGCCGACGCCGTGCCGATCGCTGAGCCACGCCGCCAGACCGATCCAGCGCAGCGGTTCGCCGTCTTCGCCGGGCACGTCGAGGCCACAGCGCTGGAACAGCCACAGCGACCAGCCGAGATTGCTCGCGGTCGAGGCCGCGGCGTCGAACAATTCCGCTTCGTTCGCCAGCGCCAGCGCGGCGCGATAGTGCTGCACGGCGTGACGGGCGGCGGCGCTGCGTTCGGCCAGCGCGGCCGACTCGTCCAGCGCCAGCGCGCGGTGGATCAGGGCCTGCAGGTTGGCGTGTTCGCTGCGCACCCGCGGGTGGTACTGGAACAGCCCGACCCAGCGTGGGTCTTCGGCCGCTTGCCGCAGGATTTGCTTCGCCGCCTGCGCATCGCGCCCGGCGTAGGCGCACCAGGCGCGGACGATCGCCGCCATCGCGCCCAACCAGGCGTGTTCGGGGGCGCGCTCGTCGTGCCAATGGCGGTCGAGTTCGGCCAGCACCGCGCGCGCGGCATCGGCATTGCCGGCGCGGCGCCACACCATCGCTTGCTGCAGCAGCGCCAGCGCCTGCAGCCAGGGGTCGTCGGTGAGGTGCTGCGCGCGCCGATAGCCGGCTAGGGCGCCGTGTTCGCGATCCAGAATCAAACGGCCATCGAGCATGTCGCGACGCGCGCCGGCCCAAGCGTGCCAGTACGCGGGCGACGCGCGGCTGGTCGCTTCCGGAGACGCCGCCGGCGACGGGCCGGCGGTCGCGCCCAACCATGCGACCACCGCCTGCGCATCGGCGGGCTCGCCGTGCAGGCACAAGCGCAAACGCGCGGCTTCGCCGTCCGCCAACCAATACGGGCCTCGGCTGCGCCCCGACAGCGGCAACAGGTCCGGATCGCGTTCGCGATCGGTGCCCCAGCCCACGCGCAGGCCCCACTGCGCGAAATCGCCGAACGCGCGGCTGACGATCATCCGCAGATGGCGCGCGTTCGGGAAACGCTCGCGAACCTGCGATTCGCGCACCCAGCCCTCGCCCGACTGCGCCGCCAGCCACAGCCGCAGCAGCAACCACAGCGATTGGTGTCGCGCCGGCTGCCCGCGCACGCACGCGGGCGTGCCCAGTTCGATCTCGATCTCGCGCGCGGCCGGCGGTGTCGCCGGTGCGCGTCGCCGGTTCGGTGCGCGTGTGGTCATGGTCGAAGTGTTGCACGCGCGGGCCGTGACGGTGACGAGGGTGACGGCCGTGACGATGGCGACGCCGTTGGCCCTTGGGCGCATCGGCATCGGGCTGCAGACTGCGGCCGCACCCATCGCCGGAGATTCTCGATGTCGTCATCGCTTCGCACGCTCGCCCTCGCCGCCGCGCTCGCCGCCACCCTGTCCGCTACCGCCTCGCCGACGTTCGCCGCACCGCCGGCCGCCGCGACGCCCAAGTCGGGCGAACAACGCGCGCCCCTCGCCACCGCCCGCTTCGCCGGCTACGGCCACAACGGCACCTTCCTGCTGCAGCGCGATGGCCGCCCGACGCAAGTCGTCCACAACGCCGCGCTGGCCGATACGCCGCTGCGACCGGCCTCGACGTTCAAAGTGATGCTGGGGTTGATCGCCTTGGAAACCGGCGCGCTGAAAAGCGCCGACGAGATCGTGCGCTGGGACGGCACGCCGTATCCCAAGCATCCCGAATGGCAACGCGACATGACTCTGCGCCAGGCCATGCAAAGTTCCAGCGAAGGCTATTTCCGCATTCTGGCCAAACGCATCGGCCGCGAACGCCTGGCGCAATGGGTGACGCGCGTGGGCTACGGCAACGGCCGCATCGGCGACAGCGCCCCGGACGTCTGGCACGACGGCGTGCTCACCGTCACCGCGCGCCAGCAACTCGCGTTCGTCGATCGCCTGCGCCGCGGCGATCTGCCGTTCTCGAAAGCCACCATCGCCGCAGTCAAAGCCGCGATGCGCGAAGACGGCAAGGGCGCGACCCGCATCTACGGCAAAACCGGCACGCACCTCGACAAAAACGACCACGGCAACGCCTGGTGGATCGGCTGGATCGAAGGTCCTCGCGGCAGCGCCAGCTTCGCGCTCGGCGCGCAACTCGATTCGGCGGACAACCGCGCGCAGCGGATCGCGTTGGGGAAGGAATTGCTGAAGGATGCGGGGTTGTTGGCGAAGTGAGCGCGCGACAATCCCAGAGCCGAACCGCTTCCCACCAAACGGCTCACCTTCTGCATTCGACTTCAGTCATTCGAAATTTTTCTCACCCGTGATCCCCTCCCCTTGCGCGCAGCGCAGGGGGAGGTCGGGAGGGGGTTGCTGAGGCACGACGGTTTCCAACCCCTTCCTAACCCTCCCCTTCGCTTCGCGAAAGGGAGGGAACATCAACCGACCACGTTTTTGTGCACGAGCCGTTACGGAATACGAGCTGGACGAAGCCTTGCTCGCGGCTGCGTGGTTGTTGGCGGGAAAATGAGAATGCGATTTATCGACTCGATAGAGCGGATTTCGGCACGATCTATCGAAAGATCGTGTCCTTGGGGCGGTCGCATTCGTGGGATCTTGAACCCATCACGACATCGAATTCCAACCGAACTTTCCACTGTCATCCCGGCGAACGCCGGGATCCAGTTCTAGAACAGACGGATTCGAAGCTGGGTTTCGGCACTCGCCGGAATGACGAACCCATCCATCAACGCAACATGGATCGTTTCGAGCCGGGATCTACGTGATCCTCACGCTCTCGAAACGCGCTTCGAGCGTCTCGATCTGATCGCGATCCAGCGTCACCCCATCCAGCCACACGCGCTTCATCGCCGACAACGCCAGCAGCAAAGGCACGATGATTTTTCCGTCGAGCGGCGCATCGTCGTATCCGCCCAGGGAAACGTATTCGAGCGCGGGAAAACGACGCAACATCTCGAAATCGTCTTCCCTTAGCGGTGTCGCCCACAAATCCAAACCGCGTAGCCGCTCGATCCGCGAGAGCTGCGCCAAACCGGCGCAGGTCACGCGCGTCGCGCCGATCTCCAGCCATTCCAACGCGGGCGCGTCGCTCAGGCGTTCGGCCATCGTGTCGTCGAATCGCGTGCCTTCGAGATCGAGCGAACGCAGCCGAGGAACAGACACCAAGGCGTCCAGCGCCCGATGCGTCAATTCGGCGCCTTGCGCACCCAATTCCTCCAACGATGGGCATTCGGCGATGCCGCGAAAATCGCGCGCGTTCAGCCGACCGTTGATGCGCAACGTTCGTAGTCGCGTCGCATGCTCCAAGCCCGAAAGCGCGCCGGGGCCGCAAAGAGACAACACATCCAGCGTTTCGAGTTCGGGAATGCGCACGATTCGACGAATGGCGGCGCGCGTCGCATCCCGCCAAAGCCATAGCCACCGCGTCGGCGGCAATTCGAGTAAGAGTCGAGCGCGCTTTGCGGTAAGCAGACGGCCGCGGCCAATGCTGAGCCGCTCGATCGATCCGACCGCTCGCAAAGCCCGCACCGCATCTTCGCTCAGGCGCGGACCGAGCGAATAAACGCCCTGCGCATCGGGCCGAGGAACTTCGAAACTTCGCCGCGCGAATACGCCGCGACGCCCCCGCCCCCTCACCCCTTCTTCAACCACTTCATCAACGGCGCCCAATCTTCCTGGTGGTCGCGGACTTGCTGCGAGTGGTAGTCGAACAGGCTGCGGCCCAGGCCGACCAGCATCACGTAGGCCTGGCTGTCGCGCAGTTCGGCGACCACCGGGTAGGGCCATTGCTTGAGCAGGTCCACCGCCTGCTGCGAGGCATTCGTCCAGGGTTTCAGACGGTTGCCGACGAGGCCTACGCGCAGTTGGCCGCGGCGGACGCGGGGGTGCTTGGCCAGGGCGTTGAGGAAGGGCACGGTGGCGTCGATGTCCAGCGTGGAGGGCAACACCGGCACCACCAGGG
>JAGNNB010000471.1 GCA_017990865.1 Lysobacteraceae bacterium | reverse complement strand
GACCATCAGTTCGTCGTCGCGGACGTCGATAGTCACGCGACCGCCGTTGACCAACTTGCCGAACAGCAACTCGTCGGCCAGCGGGCGCTTGATCTTGTCCTGAATCACCCGCGCCATCGGCCGCGCGCCCATCAGCGGATCGAACCCGTGCTCCGCCAGCCAATCGCGGGCCACCGGCGTCGCCGACATCGACACGTTCTTTTCGTGCAGCAGGGTTTCCAGTTCGATCAGGAACTTGTCCACCACGCGCAGGATGTGATCGAAGCCCAACGCCTGGAACTGCACCACCGCGTCGAGACGGTTGCGGAATTCCGGGCTGAAACTGCGACGGATGATCTCCATCGCGTCGGTGCTGTGGTCCTGTTTGGTGAAACCGATCGAGCGCCGCGCCGCTTGCACCGCTCCGGCATTGGTGGTCATCACCACAATCACGTTGCGGAAATTGGCTTCACGGCCGTTGGTGTCGGTCAGGATGCCGCGATCCATCACCTGCAGCAGGATATTGAAGATATCCGGATGCGCTTTCTCGACTTCATCGAGCAACAGCACGCAATGCGGCGTCTTCACGATCTTTTCGGTCAACAGACCGCCTTGATCGAAGCCGACATAGCCCGGCGGCGCGCCGATCAGGCGGCTCACCGAATGCGGCTCCATGTATTCGCTCATGTCGAAACGGACCAATTCGATCCCGAGCTGCAGCGCCAGCTGACGCGTGACTTCGGTCTTACCCACGCCGGTCGGGCCGGCGAACAGGAAGCTGCCGATCGGCTTATCCGGGTTGGCCAGACCGGAACGCGCGAGTTTGATCGCCGAGGTCAAGGTCTCGATCGCCGGATCCTGGCCGAAAATGACCATTTTCAGATTGCGCTCGAGATGCTGCAGCACATCCTTGTCGGAGGCGCTGACCTGTTTGGCCGGAATCCGCGCCATCTTGGCGACGATGGTCTCGACTTCTTCGATATCGATGCGGGTCTTGCGCGATTCGATCGGCAACAACTGCTGCCGGGCCCCGGCTTCGTCGATCACGTCGATCGCTTTGTCGGGCAGCAGACGGTCGTTGATGTGCTTCACCGACAGATCCACCGCCGCTTGGATCGCGTCGTCGGCGTAGGTCACGCCGTGGTGGGCTTCGTATTTCGGTTTGAGCCCGCGCAGAATTTCGACCGCTTCGCCGATCGTCGGCTCGACCACATCGATCTTCTGGAAGCGACGGGCCAGCGCGCGGTCTTTCTCGAAGATGCCGCGATATTCCTGGAACGTGGTGGAGCCGATGCAGCGCAGATCGCCGGAGGCGAGCGCCGGTTTGATCAGGTTGCTGGCGTCCATCGTGCCGCCGCTGGCGGAACCGGCGCCGATGATGGTGTGGATTTCGTCGATGAACAGCACCGCCTGCGGAATCTTTTTCAGCGCGGCCAAGACCGATTTCAGGCGCTTCTCGAAATCGCCGCGGTATTTGGTGCCGGCCACCAACGCGCCCAGATCGAGCGAGAAAATCGCCGCACCCGCGAGCACGTCGGGCACTTCGCCGTCGACGATGCGCTTGGCCAAGCCTTCGGCGAGCGCGGTCTTGCCGACGCCGGCCTCGCCGACGTACAGCGGATTGTTCTTGCGGCGACGGCACAGCACCTGGATGGTGCGTTCGATTTCCTCGGCGCGGCCGACCAACGGGTCGATCTTGCCCTCGCGGGCCAGCGCGTTGAGGTTGCTGGTGAATTCGGTCAGTGGATCGTTCTTGCCTTCGCCCGATTCGGCCTCGGCGTTCTGCTCGTTGGACTCACTGTTCTGCTGATCGCTGCCGTCGTTGGTCTTGGCGATGCCGTGCGAGAGGTAATTCACCACATCCAGGCGCGAAATGCCCTGCTGGTTGAGGTAGTAGACGGCGTAGGAATCCTTCTCGCCGAAGATCGCGACCAGCACGTTGGCGCCGGTGACTTCGGTCTTGCCGGAGGACTGGACGTGATACACCGCGCGCTGCAAGACGCGCTGGAAGCCGAGCGTGGCCTGCGTATCGCGGGCGTCGTCCTCGGCCAAGTGGGCGACGGACGAAGCGATGGCGTGCTCCAAATCGCGACGCAGCCGTTGGAAATCGGCGCTGCAGGCCTTGAGCACGCTTTCCGCCGACGGGTTGTCGAGCAGCGCGATCAACAGATGCTCGACGGTCATGTACTCGTGGCGCGCCTCACGGGCGTGCTTGTAGCACTGACCGATGGCGTATTCGAGATCTTTGCTGAACATGGGGCGCTGGCCTCCTGACGACTGCTCTGCAAGGTGGGGGCTGCGCACGGGATTTCCATGGCCGGCCGGGGGGCGATCGCCGCGTGCCGCGACGCCCTCCGTCCCCTGTCGCGTACGCTACGCCTTTTCCATCGTACAAAGCAAAGGGTGCTGGTTCAGGCGAGCGTACTCGTTCACCTGCGCGACTTTGGATTCGGCGATCTCGCGGGTGAACACCCCGCAGACGCCGCGGCCGCGCGTATGGACATGAAGCATGACCTGCGTCGCTTTTTCGAGGTTCATGCTGAAGTGATGCATCAGCACCTCCACCACGAAGTCCATCGGTGTGTAGTCGTCGTTCAACAACAGGACCGAGTAGAGCGGCGGACGCTGCACCTCGGGTTTGGCGACCTCCAGGGCGACGCCGGAATGGTGCTCGTGCGCGGGATCGTGTGTGCCGGTCATTCGCGAATTATAAGGCGGTTCGCGCGGTCTCTGGGGCGATCGAAGACGCATGCCGCCGCCGGCCACGTGTCGAGCGACGGAACTGCGCCCGCTTCGAACGCAGGCGCAGCGCGAAAAGGCGCGCTGCGCTTCATCGATGACGCCGTCGCCGGCCGGACGACGGCGCTGGGATCAGTTCCAGGTTCCATTCACTTTGATACAACCCGCCGTGCCGAACTGCGTGCAGATATGGCGCAGACGCGTCGGGGTTTCGCCGTTCCAGCAAATCGCGGTCAATCGCACGACGCGGTCCAGATGGTTCGGGAAGGTGTGGGAGACCACGGGATTGCCCGTCAGC
>JAGNNB010000059.1 GCA_017990865.1 Lysobacteraceae bacterium | reverse complement strand
CGTCGAAGACCGTATCGCCGGCCTCGTCGTACAAGCGGCGCAGCGCGCGTTCGGCGCGCGTCAACGCATCCGCGTCGTCGGCGGAGACGCGGAAGAGATGGCCGCGATTGGCGATTTCCACGCCGAGCCACAGCTCGATTTGGCGTAGATGCGCGTCGAAAGGACCGGCGAGATTGGCGAGGCGCTCCGGATCGGCGGGATCGAGCGCGAAGTCGTGCGAATGGGAAGTCTGCATACGGGCGCAAGGTTAGCGCGGCGAGGCAGTCGCCGCCACGTAACGACGGCATCGCGCGCCATATCCGGGGCACCGCGCGGACGCCGCCCGTCGGGAGGGGGGCGCCAGATCTGGACATTAATTAACCGATCAATTAATTTCAGCGCATGTCCATCGCGAAACCGACCAAATCCCGCGCCGCAGCCGCGCCGCGCAAACCTGCGAGCGCCCCCCGCAAGCGCACGCCTGGTCGCCCCGTCGGCGGGGCGGGCGCGGACGGCACGGATCTGCGTCGTCGGCTGCTGCAAGTCGCCATCGAGCGTTACGCCCGCGACGGCATGGCCGGCGCGTCGTTGCGGGATATCGCCGAAGGCGCGGGCGTCACCCCGGCGATGCTGCACTACTACTTCGGCGGCAAAGCCGCGTTGCGCGCCGCGGTGATCGAAGAAGTGCTGATGCCGGTGGTGTCCGGCTTGCGCGTGCCGCTGCAGCGCAGCGAAGGCGATATCGGCGCGCTGATCGCCGACTTCGTCGAGGCGGTGGGCGAAGCGGCGCAGACGCATCCGTGGCTGCCGCAATTGTGGGTGCGCGAAGTGCTGCATGCCGACGGCGCGCTGCGCGGCCTGTTGAAGGATCGGCTGGGACCGATGCTGGCGCGCGCCATGGCGCAACGCTTCGCCGATGCGCAGCGCGCCGGGCATCTGAATCCGCGACTCGACCCACGACTGTTGGTGCCCTCGCTGATCGGGCAAACCCTCTTCATCGCCGCCAGCGCGCCGCTGTGGCGCGAAGTGTTGGACGCCCACGATGTCGATCGCGCTCATTTGCGCGATCACACGCTCGAATTGCTCCGCAACGGTTTGGAGTTGTCGCATGAGGCATGAATCCTTTTCGATGCGTCTCGTTCGAAGACAGCTCGTTCGAATACGGCCCGTTTCGATGGCGTCCGACTCGCAACCTGCGCATGCGGTGCGCGTGCGGGCGATGGCCAAAACGCTGCACGGTATCGGATTCATCGCATGCGCCGCGCTGCTGCTCGTCGGGTGTCGCGAGGACCCGCCTCAGGCGCTGGGCACGCTGGAATACGACCGTATTTCGCTGCCCGCGCCGGTGGCCGAGCGAATCGTGAAGATCGCGGTGAAGGAAGGCGATCGGGTCGAGGCCGGCGCGACGCTGTTGGTGCTGGAAACCACGCGCACCGATGCGCAGACCCGCGCGTCGGAAGCCGAAGCGCAGCGGCAACGCGATGCGCTGGCCGAGTTGGAAGCGGGCACGCGCGCCGAACAAATCGCGCAGGCCGAGGCGCAAGTCGCGGCGGCCGACGCGCAAGCGCGCGATGCGCAGGCATACGAGACGCGGCTGCGGCCGCTGGGCGCGCGCAAACTTGTCGCCGCGGCCGATGTGGATCGCGCCGTCGCCGCCGCGCGCAGCGCCGAAGCGCGACTGCGGCAGGCTCGCGAAGCGTTGAACGAAGCGCGTCGCGGCGCACGTAGCGAGCGCGTCGCGCAGGCGCGATCGGCCGTGCGTGCCGCCGAAGCGCAAGCCGAAGCGCAAACCGCGACTTTGCGCAAACTCGAGATCGTCGCCCCGCGCGCCGGGCGCATTGACAGCCTGCCGTATCGATTGGGCGATCAAGCGCCGATCGGCGCGCCGTTGGCGCTGATGCTGGTCGGCGACGCGCCGTACGCGCGCGTGTACGTGCCCGAGCCGCTGCGCGCGAACGTCGCGCCCGGCACCGCGGCGCGCGTGCGCATCGACGGACGCGAGACGGTCTATCGCGGCCGCGTGCGTTCGATCCGCAGCGATCCCAGTTTCACGCCGTACTACGCGCTGGCCGGAAAAGACGCGGCGCGTTTGAGCTATGTCGCCGAAATCGTGCTGGACGACGCAGACGAGTTGCCGGCCGGTTTGCCGGTACGCGTCGATTTCGAGGCGGCACCTCCGCGATGAACGCGACCGCGGCGAGCGAACTCATGGAACGCCGCACGCCGGGCGGCGAGGGCGACGCGATCCATGCCCGCGGCCTGAGCAAAACCTTCGGTACGCTCAAAGCCGTGGACAGCATCGATCTGCGTGTGCCGCGCGCACAGGTGTACGGTTTTCTTGGTCCGAACGGTTCCGGAAAATCCACCACCATCCGCATGCTCTGCGGGCTGCTGACGCCCAGCGCAGGCGAGATCGATGTGCTCGGACTGCGCATTCCCGAACAAGCCGAAGCGCTGCGTCGGCGTATCGGCTATATGACCCAGAAGTTTTCGCTGTACGAAGACTTGAGCGTATACGAGAACCTGGAATTCCTCGCGACTGTTCAAGGATTGCCGCGTGCGCGTCGCAAAGCGCGGATCGATGCCTTGATCGAGATGTATCGGTTCGGCGACCGCCGACGCCAATTGGCCGGCACGATGAGCGGCGGACAAAAACAGCGCCTGGCCTTGGCTTGCGCGACCGTGCACGAGCCGGAACTGTTGTTCCTCGACGAACCGACCAGCGCGGTCGATCCCGAATCGCGCCGCGATTTCTGGGAAAAACTCTTCGATCTGGCCGACGCGGGCACGACCTTGCTGGTATCCACGCATTACATGGACGAAGCCGAACGCTGCCATCGCGTGGCGATTCTCGACAATGGGCGTTTGGTCGCCGACGGCACACCGGACACGTTGATGCTCGCGCTCGAGGGGCGAACGGTCGGCGTGCGCAGCGATACGCCGCGACGCGCGCAGGCGGCGCTGCAGAACGCGCCGGGCGTGCTCAGCGTCGCGCAAATCGGCAGCGAACTGCGGGTGCTGATGCGCGACGACGGCGACGCCGCGGCATCGTTACGCGCGACCTTGCGCGCCGCGAACGTGGAAGCCGAAGCGGTCGCGATCGCGCCGAATCTCGAAGATGTCTTCGTCTCCGCCACGCATCGCGCCGACGACGCGCGGGGGCGCGCGGCATGAGCTTGACGCGCATTTTCGCGGTGATGCTCAAGGAAATGCGGCAAATGCGCCGCGACCGGCTGACGCTGGGCATGATGATCGGTATTCCGACGCTGCAATTGCTGTTGTTCGGCTTCGCGATCAATCCCGATGTGCGCCGTTTGCCGGCCGCCTTCGCGGATATGGCGGACACCGCCGGTTCGCGTGCCTTGGTGCGGGACATGCTGGCGACCGATGTGGTGCGCCAAGTGGCGTCGGCGCGCACGCCGCAGGAACTCGAAGCATTGCTCGACGCCGGTAAAATCAAGATCGGCGTGCTGATCCCGCCGGATTACGAACGGCGGCGCCTCGACGGTCGCGAAGCCGTGCAGATTCTCGTCGACGGTAGCGATACATCGGTGCAGGCCAGCGCGCGCCAACTGAGCGCTGTCCCGCTCGATAGCGCCGTCGCCGTGCGCGAAGGACAGATTCGATTACTGCCGCTGTACAACCCCGAGCGGCGCTCGGCGGTGAACGTGGTGCCGGGATTGGTTGGGGTGATCCTCACCATGACCATGATCATGTTCACGGCGATGGCGATCGTGCGCGAACGCGAGCGCGGGAATCTCGAACTGCTGATCACCACGCCGGTCTCCAGCGCGGAACTGATGATCGGCAAAGTGCTGCCCTACATCGCCGTCGGTTTGCTCCAGACCAGCGTAGTGTTGCTGCTCGGCGCATGGGTGTTCGATGTGCCGATCCGCGGTGCGCTGATTCAGGTCTACGCCGCGGCGATGCTGTTGATCGTCGCCAGTCTGTCGCTGGGGCTGCTGATTTCCACCCGCGCGAAAAGCCAATTTCAGGCGATGCAAATGGCGTTTTTCCTGTTTTTGCCGTCGATCCTGCTGTCGGGCTTCATGTTTCCATTCGACGGCATGCCCACCGCTGCGCAAGCGATCGCCGAGGTCTTGCCGCTGACGCATTTCGTGCGCTTGATCCGCGGCGTGATGCTCCGCGGCGCGGATCTGACCGCGATGTGGACGGATGTGGTGGCGCTGGTGACGTTTACCGTGCTGATGATGAGCGTGGCGATTTTGAAATTCCGCAAGCGTTTGGATTGATCGCGTAGGACGGGACATCCGTCCCGTCATTCATCGATTCAGCATCGGAATCGATTTCTTTGCGATCTGCATCGGCTTCGCTGTTGCGCGCTCTGCGGATGCGGTCAATCGCGCATCCGATCGGGGTCGAAATCCGCGATGTCGATCTTGCCGTAGTCTTTCGGCGGCGTGAGGACGACGCTCTTTTCCGCTTGTTCCGGCTCGCTGGCGTGGAAACTGGTCTTTTCGATTCGTACCAATTGCCAGGTGTCGTCGCGTCGCGAGTAGTTGAATTGATAATGCGCTGACCAGCGCCAGCCGCTGCCGCCGTAGTGTTCGACGCGGAACGACTTGGGCTTCGCGACCACCGATTGCAGCGGGTCGCCCATCATGCCGCCGCATTCCGGGCACATCGCCAGCTTGTCGTTGCGCTTGCGCAGGCGCAATGTCCCGTCCTCGCTGCGAGTCAGGATCAGCAACGGACGGATGCGTCGCTCGAAGCCGTCGGCATCGGCGCGCAAGCGTCGCGCTTGCAGGAGCAGCAAGACATCCTCGCGACCGTCGCCGTTGAGATCGGCGCGCTCGATCGCGATCGCATCGGTGCCGGCTTCGACGAAGGGCCGGAGTTCGGCGGGTACGTCGGAAGTACGGATCGGCGTAAAGGTTCCGTCGGTATCGTCCGCACGCGCGATCGATGGCGCGATCGATGCCGTGGCGCAGGCGGTTGCGATGCAGAGCGCCGTGAGGTGCGTTGTGCGTTGCGTTGGGTGGCGTTCGCGGATGGAATGATGAGCTTGCGATATCGACATCTCGCGTCCTCTTCTTGGGTTACTCGGCTCGTGTTCACCAGCGTAAAGGAACAGCGTCTTACGGCCATCGCAATTCGCCACGCAGAACGGTGCAGACGCGGCCGCCTGACCCGCCCGCCATAAAAATGAAAGCGCCGAATCGATGATGCCGCGCGCGCGGCCGATGGACATGCCGCGAGGAGGAACAGCGTCTTACGGCCATCGCAATTCGCCACGCAGAACGGCGCAGACGCGGCCGTCTGACCCGCCCGCCATAAAAAAGAAAGCGCCGAACCAACGATGCCGCGCGCGCGGCTGATGGACATGCCGCGATGAGGAACAGCATCTTACGGCCATCGTAATTCGCCACGCAGAACGGTGCAGACCCGCCCTCCAGACCACACATCCCCCGCATCGTCCACCGTCAACTCGATGATCGCATCATGACCGACTTCGCGGCCTTGGCTGATGCGATAGAACCCGCTGTCGCCGGGCAGCGCGTTTTGCGACGCCAACCATGCGGCGAGCGTGGCGTTGGCGGCGCCGGAGGCGGCGTCTTCGAAGCGTCCGGTCGAACCGACCCAGGCGCGCACCGCCAGGTAATAGACGGGGTCGTCGCTGCGCGCGTAGACGCACAGGCCCATGCTGTCGGTGGCCTGCGCGAGCGCGGCGATGGCGTCCCACGGCGGCGTCGCCGCGCGCAGCGCCGTTTCGCTGGCGAGTTCCGCCAACCACCAGCGTCGGCCGCCGTCCATCAGCGCGGGCGGCAAGGCGCCCAACGGCAAATCGCGCAAGACCTCGCGCAGGCGCGGGTCGTCGGCGGTCGCGATGTCCTGCACCCGCGCGCGAGGCGTGCGCACCGCGATCGTGCGGCTCGGGCCGTCGCCAGTCACGCGCAGCGGCAGTTTGCCGGCGATGCCGTCCTGCACCAGCAGCCCGTCGCGCGGCGCGGCGAGGCCGGCCTCCAGCACCGCATGCGCAGTGCCCACACTGGGATGCCCGGCGAACGGCACTTCGCGGCGCGGGCTGAAGATGCGCAGGCGGTAACTGCTGTCAATCGAGGCCGGCGGCAGCACGAACGTGGTTTCCGGCAAACGCGTCCAGCGCGCGATCGCTTGCATGGTCTCGTCGTCCAGACCTTCGGCCTCCAGCACCACCGCGAGCGGATTACCCGCGCCCGGGCGGTCGGCGAAGACATCGACTTGAACGTAACGGCGCGCGCGAGGCGAGGGGAGCGTCATGAGCGACAGCGGTCCTGCGGTGGGTAGGGCAGCTTAGCAGCGGGTCCGGATGGAGGCGACGATCGAACTCATCGCATTCGTTCAATGCATCCGTTCAATGCAGCGCGTCGTCCTCGCCCGGTTCCGGCGACCATAGATGGAACAGGAAACATTCGCCGTGCGTCGTCGCTTCCTCGAAGGCGTCCAAGGCCTCGTCGTCGTCGGCGACCTCCTCGCGTGCGAGCGGCTGCGGCGTGCGCGTGCGTTCGACGAACTCCCAGGCGGTGTCGGCGAAATAGCGCATGCAGGCCGCGTGCGCCGCGTCGGCATCGACCGCGCGTACGAGACAGACCACGGACGCGCCGCCGACGGTGGCGAAATCCTCGCTATGCGGCGCGGGGCGTACTTCGTACTCGGCGAGAAAGATGCCGCGCTCGTCGATCGATTCGTGCTTCGGCTCGCGCATCGGTTCGTCCGTTTTCACCGGCCCTCCCAGGCAACCAAACCAGTATGTCGATGAGGCCGCGCCTGCGGCTGGGGCGGGCGAACGATTTGGTTTTCGACAATTCGGTTATCGACGATTCGGGCATCGACGATTGGATTCACCACGTCAGTTCGCCGCGAATCGCAGCCTGAACCGCGCCGCCTATCCACACTTCACTTTCTTGATCCACCCGCACCTCCACGCGCCCATCGCGGCCCAGTTCCCGGCCCTGGCTGCCGACGTAACGTCCCTCGCGACCGGGCAAGCGGCCGGCGGCGGCCAGCCGCGCGGCGATGGACGCCTGGGCGCTGCCGGTCACCGGGTCTTCCGGGATGCCGTCGGCCGGGCAGAACGCGCGCACCGCAAGATGATGGCCGTCGCGCTCGTCCGCGGCATGGACCGCGAGCCCGACCGCATCGGTCGCCAGCGTGAGCGCCGACACCGCCACCGGATCGATCTGCAGCCCGCGCACCGCATCGGCATCGGCCAATTCGATCAACCACCACCGCGGCCCGTTGCTCCAGAGGGCGCGCTCCAGCGCGCCGAGCCGCATCCCGTCGGTCGCCGCATCAAGCAACGCCAGCGCTATCTCTTCGCCCCCAATCCGCTGCGCCCGCGGCGCCCGCACTTGCGGGCAGCGCGCAGGGCCTTGACCGCCTTCGATCACGACCGGCAGCAGGCCCGCGGCGCATTCCTGGACCAAGCGCGGCGCATCGGCGGCGGCGCGGCCGGTGTCGATCGCCGCCCATGCCGCGCCGACGCTGGGGTGTCCGGCGAACGGCAGTTCTTGCCGCGGCGTGAAGATTCGCACCCGGTAATCGGCCTGGGGCGTCGTCGGCGGCAGCAGGAAGATGGTTTCGGACAGATTCGTCCAGGCGGCGAAGGCCTGCATGCGCGCCGGATCGAAGCGTTCGCCCTCGACCACCACGCCGAGGGGGTTGCCGGCGCCGGGGCGGTCGGCGAACACGTCCAATTGCAGATAACGGAATGAAGTCATGGCGAATTCGAGGAGTGAGAGCGCATGGGTTCGCATAGAATGGCCGCTTCGCGCCGCTCGAAGCGCGCTCGAAACGCAGCCGGTCTCGGCAGTCTACCGAACAACCCACATCTTCCCGCTCATGCCCGACGCATCTCCCTGGTTCGTGCTCAAGTTCGGCGGCACTTCGGTGTCGCGCCGCCATCGCTGGGACACCATCGGGCAATTGGCGAAACGCCGCATCGACGATGACGGCGCGCGTGTGCTGGTGGTGGTCTCGGCGCTGTCGGGCGTCACCAATGAATTGCAGGCGATCGCCGACGGCAAGACATCCGACGGCAAAAACATCGCCACTCGCATCGACGCATTGATCGAACGCCATCGCGCGTTCTGCGCAGAACTCGATTTGGATGCCGACGCGGCGCTCGCTGCGCGGCTCGCGATCTTGCGTGCGCTCGGCGACGACCCGCGCGCCGTTTCGCGCGGTTTCGATTGGCAAGCCGAGGTGCTGGCCCAGGGCGAATTGCTGTCGTCCACGTTGGGCGCGGCGTATCTGCACGCGCAGGGGCTCGATATCGGCTGGTGCGACGCCCGCGAATGGCTGCGTGCGGTGTCCCTGCCGAACGCCAGCGCCTGGGCGCAGCGGTTGTCGGTGAATTGCGATTACCGCGGCGACGCCGAGATCCGCGCGCGTTTCGCCGCGCAACCCACGCCTGCGCTGATTTCGCAGGGTTTCATCGCTCGCCACGACGACGGCGGCACCGCGATTCTCGGCCGCGGCGGTTCGGACACGTCGGCGGCGTATTTCGGCGCCTTGCTCAAGGCGCGGCGCGTGGAAATCTGGACCGACGTGCCCGGCATGTTCAGCGCGAACCCGCGCGACGTGCCCGATGCGCGTTTGCTCGCGCGATTGGATTACGCCGAAGCGCAGGAAATCGCCACCACCGGCGCGAAAGTGCTGCATCCGCGTTCGATCGCGCCTTGCCGCGACGCGAACGTGCCGCTGGTCATTCTCGACACCGAGCATACCGGCTTGCCCGGCACTCGCATCGACGCCAGCGCCGCGACCGTGCCGGGCGTGAAGGCGATCAGTCGCCGCAACGGCATCGTGCTGGTGTCGATGGAAACCATCGGCATGTGGCGACAGGTCGGCTTCCTCGCCGATGTGTTCGAGCGTTTCAAGAAACATGGGCTGTCCATCGATTTGATCGGTTCGTCCGAAACCAACATCACTGTGTCGCTCGACCCCAGCGAGAATCTGGTCAGCACCGATGTGCTGGCGGAATTGTCGGCGGATTTGGCGCATGTCTGCCGGGTCAAGGTGATCGCGCCGTGCGCGGCCATCACGCTCGTCGGCCGCGGCATGCGTTCGCTGCTGCACAAATTGTCCGAGGTGTGGGCGACCTTCGGCCAGGAACGCGTGCATCTGATTTCGCAGTCCTCGAACGACCTCAATCTCACCTTCGTCGTCGATGAAGTCGACGCCGACGGTTTGCTGCCGGTGTTGCACGACGCGCTGATCGACAGCGGCGCGATGCCGGTGCAGGACGCGGCGGTGTTCGGCCCGAGTTGGCGCGATTTGTTCCAGGCCGATGCGCGTTCCGCGCGCGAAACGCCTTGGTGGCATGCGGCGCGCGAGAAATTGCTGGCTTGCGCCGCGCAAGGGACCCCGCGTTATGTCTACGACTTGGCGACCGTGCGTGCGCGCGCACGATCGATCGCCGCAGTGCCCGCGATCGATCGGCGCTTCTACGCGCTGAAAGCCAATGCGCACCCCGACATCCTGCGCGCGCTGGAGGCCGAGGGCTTCGGCTTCGAATGCGTATCGCTGGCCGAAGTGGAGCATGCCTTGGCCACGCTGCCGGGTATCGATCGCGACCGCGTGTTGTTCACGCCGAGCTTCGCGCCGCGCGCCGAGTACGAAGCCGCGCTGGCGCTCGGCGTCGTCGTCACCGTCGATAACGTCGAAGCGCTGCGCGCATGGCCGGAGGTCTTTCGAGATCGCGCCCTGTGGCTGCGCATCGATCTGGGTCGCGGCGACGGCCATCACGCGAAAGTGCGCACCGGCGGTCGCGACGCGAAGTTCGGGTTGCCGCTGAGCAAAGTCGAAGCGTTCGCGGACGAAGCGCGGCGCATCGGCGCGACGATCGTGGGTTTGCACGCGCATTTGGGCAGCGGCATCGACGCGCCTGCGCATTGGCGCGAGGTCTACGCCGAACTCGCCGGCATCGCCGACGATATCGGCACGGTGGCGACGATCGATATCGGCGGCGGCTTGCCGATTCCGTACCGCCCCGAAGATCGCGCCTTCGATCTCGATGCCTGGGCGGCGGGTCTGGCCGATATCAAATCGGTGTATGCGCGTTACGCGCTGGCGGTGGAGCCGGGACGTTTTCTTGTCGCCGAAGCCGGCGTTTTGCTGCTGCATGTCACGCAGGTGGTGGAGAAAGATGGCCTGCGCCGCGTCGGCGCCGACGCCGGCATGAATGCTTTGATGCGTCCTGCGATGTACGACGCGTGGCACGGTATCCATAACCTGTCGCGCCTGAACGATGCCGACACAGTGCTGTTCGACGTGGTCGGCCCGATTTGCGAATCCAGCGACGTGATCGGCACCCAACGCGCGTTGCCCGTCGCGACAACGGAAAGCGACGCTCTGCTGATCGCAGACACCGGCGCCTACGGCATGAGCATGGCGAACCGCTACAACCTGCGGGCGCTGCCGGTGGAGGAGGTGTTCGGGTGAATGAACGTCGAGCATTGATCCTCGGAAGCGCGTTCGCCGCCATTTTGGTTGGCTGCTTTGGTCTGTGCGTTTTTTTCGTTTGGAGCGGCGATGTGCAGCGTATCGCCCTGTTTATAGATGAATTATTGGTGTTGGCGATGTTGCCGACAGTGATTGCAGCGACGATTTCGTGCGCTTGGGTCTCGGGATCAAAACGATTCAAAGAGCGTAGTCATATTTCCAACGCATTGAGAATCTGCTTGCTGGCCTATCCGATATTGTTTTTCGTGCTATTGGCGACGATCTGGGTCTGGTTGCAGTTCAATCGATACTTGCCTCCCTATGAGAGGCCTGGAAGCCTGCTCGCAATGGCCACGACGGCAGCCAGCTATACCGTTCTCGCTTTTGTTGTGGGTTTTTTGCCCGCAGCGCTAATCGAGTATTCGGTGATTCGTTTCGTGCGGCATCGATTTGGGATGTTAGCCAACATGGGGGCGCCACGGTGAACGAACGAATCGCGCTTATTCTCGGTAGCGCGCTGGCGGCGGTGATCGTGGCTGCGCCGATGGTTTGGTTGTTGGGGGTAACGGATTCCGAAGGCTCATCGTCTCTCGTCGAGTGGAAGATGCACTTGCGCATGACGCTGCCCGCGATGATCGCCGTGGCTCTGTCGGCTTGGTGGCATTCGCGCGGGCGGCGAATCGCCGATTGTCCGGACGGTACGTTGT
>JAGNNB010000470.1 GCA_017990865.1 Lysobacteraceae bacterium | reverse complement strand
GCAGAGTTTGGGCGGCGGCGGTTTGGGCGGCCTGCTCGGCGGCGAGTCGAGCGGCGGCAAGGGGCCGCTGAACGCCGATTTCGGCAAGGGCGCGTTGACCGGCGGCGCGTTGGCGGTGCTGCTGGGTAGCCGCAAGGCGCGCAAAGTCGGCGGCAAGCTGGCGCTTTACGGCGGCGTGGCCGCGGTGGGCATGCTGGCCTACAAGGCCTACGGCGACTGGAAAAAGCAGCAAGAAGGCGTTCCGGCGACCGCCGGCCCGCAGACCGTCGACGCGCTGCCGCCGCCGGAGGCCGAATCGCATAGCCAAGCGATTTTGCGGGCGCTGATCGCCGCGGCGAAGGCCGACGGCCATATCGACCCGCGCGAGCGCGAGGCGATCGAGGGCGAGTTCGTCCGCGTCGGCGCCGACACCGAATTGCGCGGATGGCTCAACGCCGAGTTGGAAAAACCCCTCGATCCGGCCGAGGTGGCGCGCGCGGCCACCAGCCCGGAACTCGCCGCGGAAATGTATCTGGCCAGTCTGCTGGCCGCGGACGAGCAGAGTTTCATGGAGCGCGCCTACCTCGACGAATTGGCGCGGCAGTTGAAGCTGGACGACGGCTTGAAGGCGAAGCTCGAAGAGCAAGTGGCATCGGCGCAGGCGGAAGCGAACGAGGTGGATTCCCCTCGGGCTTAACCGCGCTGTACCCGCTTTCGACCGGACACGAGGTCGGCGTCCGCTTTTCGTGGCGAACCCCGTGATCATCCAATAGAGCGATCCACAGCGAATGAGGACGCAACCCGTCATCGGTAAGGCGGCGCGGCGGATTCAGAAGAGAAACGATTCAACGAAAACCGCGTAAGGAAACGTAGGTGGTGGGAGGCCGGGCCGCATGCAGCACGCATGCCCCGGCCTTCGTTTTTGGGGCGGTCGGTACTATCCGCCGCATCGCCGCCCGACGGGTGCGCGCTCGCAGGGGATCGCGTAGGCTCTCGGCATGACCGAACTCATGATCGTCGGCAGTACCGGATTGGTCGGCCGCAGCGCCCTCCGGCGCGCGTTGGCCGATCCGCGCGTGACGCGGGTCGTCGCGCCCACCCGCCGCCCCTTGCCGCAGCCGATGCCGCCCAAACTCGAGAATCCGATCATCGATTTCGAGGAATTGCCGACCGATGCCGCCTGGTGGCAAGTCGATGCGGTGGTCTGCACCCTGGGCACTACGCTGAAGCAAGCCGGCTCGCGCGGCGCGTTTCGGCGCGTGGATTTCGATTACGTGCTGGCTGCCGCCGAGTCGGCGCAGCGCCACGGCGCGCTCGCGTTCGCGCTGAATTCGTCCGTCGGCGCCGATGCGCGCTCGGGTAATTTCTATCTGCGCACCAAGGGCGAACTCGAGGATGCGCTGCGCCGTCTGGGCTATCTCTCGCTGACCATCGTCCGGCCCTCGATCATCGCCGGCGATCGCGGTGGACACGGCGGCCCGCGTGCGATGGAGCGTTTGAGCCTGCGTTTCGCGCAAACCTTCCGGCCGATGGTGCCGACGCGCTATCGGCCAGTGTCGGCCGAAGCCATCGCCGCCGCGTTGATCGAAGCGGCCGTGACCGCGCCCTCGGGCGTGCGGACGATCGAATCCGAGGCGCTGGAAGCGAAGGGCTGATCGCCGCGCTGATCGCCGCACCGACCGCCATATCGGCTGCATGCGGCATCGCGGAGAACCCGCGGATCCGGCCGCGACAGGGCGAATTGGAGCGACAACCCTAGGCCGAGGGCGCACAATGTCGTTTTAATCGCTCAGAGCATCGTTATGTCCACCGAACAAGACCCGTTGCGTTTCGCCGATCTCGGCTTGGCCGAACCGGTGATGGCCGCGGTGGCCGAGGTGGGCTACGAAACCCCGTCGCCGATCCAAGCCGCCACCATTCCTGCCCTGCTCGCGGGGCGCGATGTGCTCGGTCAGGCGCAGACCGGCACCGGTAAAACCGCCGCTTTCGCCTTGCCGTTGTTGTCGAGGCTGGATTTGCGCGCCGGCAAGCCGCAGGTGCTGGTCTTGGCGCCGACGCGCGAGTTGGCCATCCAAGTGGCCGAAGCGTTCCAGCGCTACGCCAACAAACTTCCCGGCTTCCATGTGCTGCCGGTGTACGGCGGTCAGAGTTATTACCCGCAGTTGCAGGCGCTCAAGCGCGGCGTGCATGTGGTGGTGGGTACGCCCGGCCGCGTGATCGATCACCTCGAACGCGGCACGCTGGATCTGTCCGAACTCAAGGCGCTGGTGCTCGACGAAGCCGATGAAATGCTGCGCATGGGTTTCATCGAGGATGTGGAAACGGTGCTGAAGAAAGTGCCGGAAACGCGGCAAGTGGCGCTGTTTTCCGCGACGATGCCGACCCAGATTCGGCGTATCGCGCAAACCTATCTGCGCGAGCCGATCGAAGTCACCATCGCGGCGAAAACCACCACCGCGACCAATATCCGTCAGCGTTATTGGTTCGTCAGCGGCATGCACAAGTTGGATGCGCTGACCCGTATTTTGGAAGCCGAACCTTACGACGCGATGATCGTCTTCGCGCGCACCAAGTCGGCGACCGACGAATTGGCGGAGAAGCTGCAGGCCCGCGGTCTCGCCGCCGCCGCGATCAACGGCGATGTGCAGCAGGCGCAGCGCGAGAAAACCATCCAGCAGTTGAAGGACGGCAAGCTGGACATCCTCGTCGCCACCGACGTGGCCGCGCGCGGCCTGGATGTGGAGCGCATCAGCCATGTGCTGAACTACGACATTCCGTACGACACCGAAAGCTACGTCCACCGCATCGGTCGCACCGGCCGCGCCGGGCGCAGCGGCGAGGCGATCCTGTTCGTCAGCCCGCGCGAGAAGAGCATGCTGCGCTCGATCGAACGCGCCACGCGACAGCCGATCCAGGAAATGCAATTGCCCAGCGTCGAAGCGGTAAACGACGTGCGCGTGACGAGATTTCTAGGCCGCATCTCCGACACGATGGCGCAGGACAGCAGCAGCGGCGGCGAATTGGGTTTCTATCGCGAA
>JAGNNB010000469.1 GCA_017990865.1 Lysobacteraceae bacterium | reverse complement strand
GTGCTGAGCGGTCAAGTCGACGACGCCACCCTCGCGAATCTGCGCGACACCATCCGCAAAACCTTCCCGAACGCCAAGCTCGAAGGCCTCTTGGCCGAAGCCGAGAACACGCCGGCGATCGCCGAACTGCAAGCCTTGGCCGCGGCGCCGAATCCCGACGCCGTGAAATTGACGCGCGCGTTGAATCTGATGCCGGTGCGCTTCGACGAAGGCAAAGGCAATGTCAGCGAAAGCAGCCTGGCCACGGTGGCGCAGGCCGCGAAAGCGATCGCCGCCGCCCCGCCCGGCACGCGGCTGCGAATCGTCGGTCCGATCGTCGCCAGCAAGGACGCCGGCAACGATGTGTTCCTGTCCAAACAGCGCGCCGAAGCGATCAAAGCCCAGTTGATCCTGAGCGGCGTGCATCCGTCCGTCATCGAAACCCGCGGTTGGGGGCAAAACCCCGATGGCTCGACGCCCGACACCGGCACGACGCCACCGCCGACCGGCGGCGCGCCGATGCGCTTCGAACTGTTGCCCGCTCAGCAGTGATGCCGTAACGACGCCGCCGGGCCGGTTTGCTCCGGACTCGGCGGCTCGGTAGGCTAGCAGGTTGGTTCTCCTCGCCCTCGACACCATGTCTGGGGGCGAATGAGGCCGCCCCCGCCGCCTACGGACCCTGCAATGGCCCTGGACACCATCCGCATTCGCGGAGCGCGTACCCACAATCTGAAAAACATCGATCTCGATCTGCCGCGCGACAAGCTGATCGTGATCACCGGCTTATCGGGTTCGGGCAAATCGTCGCTGGCGTTCGACACCATCTACGCCGAGGGCCAGCGCCGCTACGTCGAATCGTTGTCGGCATACGCGCGCCAGTTCCTGAGCGTGATGGAAAAGCCCGATGTCGATCACATCGAAGGGCTGTCCCCGGCGATCTCGATCGAACAGAAATCCACCTCGCACAATCCGCGTTCGACCGTCGGCACCATCACCGAAATCTACGACTACCTGCGCTTGCTCTACGCGCGGGTCGGTGCGCCGCGCTGCCCGGACCACCATTTTCCGCTGGAAGCGCAAACCGTCAGCCAGATGGTCGATCAGGTCCTCGCGCTGGCGAACGATCCGAAGACCGCCGAACAACGCTGGATGCTGTTGGCGCCGGTGGTGCGCGAACGCAAAGGCGAGCACGCGCAGGTGTTCGAGCAACTGCGCGCGCAGGGCTACGTGCGCGTGCGCGTGGACGGCGTGCTGCACGAGATCGACGCGGTGCCGCCGCTGACGTTGCGTCAGAAACACACGATCGAAGCGGTGATCGACCGCTTCAAGCCGCGCGAAGATTTGAAACAGCGCCTCGCCGAATCCTTCGAGACCGCGCTCAAGCTCGGCGACGGCATGGCCATGGTGCAGTCGCTCGACGACGCGAATGCCGAGCCGCTGCTGTTCTCCTCGAAATACAGTTGCCCGGTCTGCGATTACGCGTTGCCGGAACTGGAACCGCGACTGTTCTCGTTCAACTCGCCGGTCGGTGCCTGCCCGGCCTGCGACGGCCTGGGCATCACGCAGTTCTTCGATCCCGTGCGCGTGGTGGCGCATCCGGAACTGTCGCTCGCCGCGGGTGCGGTGCGCGGCTGGGACCGGCGCAATGTTTATTACTTCCAACTGATCCAATCGCTCGCCAAGCACTACGGCTTCAGCGTCGATACGCCGTGGCAGGAATTGTCCGAGCGCGTGCGCGACGCGGTGCTCAACGGCAGCGGCGGCGAAGTCATCGCGTTCAACTATTTGACCGACGCCGGCGGCCGCACCCAGCGCAAGCATAAATTCGAGGGCATTCTGCCGAATCTCGAACGCCGCTACCGCGAAACCGAATCGCCGGCTGTGCGCGAGGAATTGGCGAAATACATCAGCGAACGCGCCTGCCCGGACTGCGGCGGCGCGCGCTTGAACCGCGCGGCGCGCAACGTCTTCGTCGCCGACCGGCCGCTGCCGTCGCTGGTGGTGCTACCGATCGACGAAGCGCTGGCGTTCTTCAGCACGCTCACGCTGTCCGGCTGGCGCGGCGAGATCGCGACCAAAATCGTCAAGGAAATTCGCGACCGCTTGAATTTTCTGGTCGATGTCGGCCTCGATTACCTCACACTCGAACGCAAGGCCGATACGCTGTCCGGCGGCGAAGCGCAGCGCATCCGACTCGCCTCGCAGATCGGCGCGGGCTTGGTCGGCGTGATGTACGTGCTGGACGAGCCGTCGATCGGCCTGCATCAGCGCGATAACGAGCGTTTGCTCGGCACCCTCACCCGCCTGCGCGATCTGGGCAACACGGTGATCGTGGTCGAACACGACGAGGACGCGATCCGACTCGCCGATCATGTGGTCGATATCGGCCCCGGCGCGGGTGTGCACGGCGGCGAAGTGATCGCGCAGGGCACGCTTGAGGATTTGTTGAGCGCGCCGCGGTCGCTGACTGGGCAATATCTCAGCGGCCGCCGCAAGATCGAGATCCCGGCGCATCGACATGCGCCGAACCCGAAGATGAAGCTGCACTTGCGCGGTGCCTCGGGCAACAACTTGAAGAACGTCGATCTGACGCTGCACGCGGGGCTGTTCACCGCGATCACCGGCGTATCGGGTTCGGGCAAGTCCACGCTGATCAACGACACGCTGTACGCGCTGGCGGCGAACGAAATCAACGGCGCTTCGCACAAACCCGCGGCGTATCGCGAAGTCAAAGGCCTGGATCTGTTCGACAAAGTGGTCGATATCGATCAATCGCCGATCGGCCGCACCCCGCGCAGCAATCCCGCGACCTACACCGGCCTGTTCACGCCGTTGCGCGAACTGTACGCGCAGGTGCCGGAAGCGCGCGCGCGCGGGTATTCGCCCGGTCGCTTCAGCTTCAACGTGCGCGGCGGCCGCTGCGAAGCCTGCCAAGGCGACGGCTTGATCAAAGTGGAAATGCACTTCCTGCCCGATGTGTATGTGCCTTGCGATGTCTGTCACGGCAAGCGCTACAACCGCGAAACGCTGGAGATTCTCTACAAGGGCTACAG
>JAGNNB010000468.1 GCA_017990865.1 Lysobacteraceae bacterium | reverse complement strand
CCATGCCGAGCATCGCTTCCGCCGAGGCGGGGTTCCGCGCGAGGGCGCGACGGTACTCGCTCAACGCTCGCTGCACATCGAAGCCTTGCTCGGCCAAACGTCCGGTCACGATCGCTTCGCTTTCCGGCGTCGACGCCGGCCCCGCCGGACCCAAGTTGCGGATCATCATCGCGCGCATCGCGGGCGCCAATCGATCGGGCGAACCGCGAAACCGTTCGCTCACTCGCGCCTCGCCTTGCGCGAGGCTGAGCTCGGCGTCGAGCTGGGTTTTGGTCGCGGCGGTCACGTTCACCTGCAGATGCGGCCCGGCGAACGGGTTGCGCGTCTGCGGCGCTTGGAACACGACGGCGGCGACATCGCGCGAGTGCAGATATTCGACCGCATCGCGCAGCGCATCGGCGCGCAGCCAATCGAACGAGGCGGGCATCGACACCGAGACGCTGGCCTCGGTCTCCGGGCGCAGAACGAAAGCGGGCGCGACGCGCGTCTGGCGCCATGCGACCACCGCGCACAGACCGACGATCGCCGCGAATGCGCTACCCAGCGCGAATCGCCGCCAGGATCGCGAACGCGAAAATGCGCGCGAGGGCACGAGCACCGCTGCGGACCCGAGCCTGTCGGCGATCGCGCTGTCGCGAAGAGACGTTTCGGCATCGACGGATCGCGGCGTCTGCGATGCGGATTCATCGTTCGCCTCGACACCGATCTCGACATCAACCTCGTCGATAACCTCGACACCCGCATCGGCACCGACTCGCGTGCCCGCATCGCGCGCAAGATCATCGCCATCGGCACGAAGCGGATCGAGCGTTTCCGTCGGCTCGCGCTGCCAATCGCTTTCGGCGACCCTCAGCACGTATCCGCGCTTGGCCCGCGTTTGCACGATGTCCTTGCCGGCCTCGCCGAGGGATTTGCGGATTTGCCAAATGCAATGCGTGATGGCCGCATCTTCGACGACCCGCCCGGCCCAAACGGTGTCGAGAATCTGTTCGCGGGTCACCAGCACGTTCGCGTATCGCGCCAGCAGCAACAACAGCGTTTCGGCTCGCGGCGACAGCACAGCGGTGCCGTCCAGCGCCGATACCGTGCCGCGCACCAGATCGATGCGCCACGGGCCGACGGTTAACCACTGAGACGGCGGATACCGCGTCGCCCACTCCATTCGTGCGCTTCCGAGAGCATGTCGGCGCAATGTACCCCAATCGCGTTAACAGGCCCTAGCAGGCTCTCGAAAACCGGCCCGTTAATCGACCGCCGCCGTTCACCTCGGCGAACGCGCGCCTCAAGAATGCGAACGAAGTGCGGATTTCGACAGCGCGCTAAGACGCTGCGCGGATACCCGCATCGGATATCAGCGTCGGATATCAGCGACGACAGCGCTGGACAAAAAACGATATGCGTCGCGTCAAGTCGCCTGTCGGTGATATTCGGTCTGATGCTTCGACGGCACCGGATAATTCGCCGCGGCGAACGCGTCGGCGACCGCTTTGTTGGCGTCGAAATACACTTGCCAGTAGTGATCGGTATGGCAGAACGGGCGAACCACCAACTGGGTGCCGTATTCGTTGAATTCGAGGATCGAAATCACCGGCGCCGGTTCCGCGACGACGTTGGGAATCGCGCGCAGCGCCGGCTCCAATCGCGCGATCGCATCGGCCGGATGCACCGCATGCGCGATCTGGGCGCGCAGGCCCACGGCGCGGAAACCATTGGTGGAGACATTGCGGATAGCCACGAAGCAACACATTCGCGTACCGGAACGCAGTGCGATGCCGCCGCAACGAAACGGGCCGGTCGCGAGGACCGGCCCGTAGAATCGTTTTCGCAGCGCCCGAACGACTTCGGGCGCATTCGCGTAGGTCGGCGTTCGTCGGCTCTCGTCAGCTCTCGTCGGCCGGCGCGGTCGCTTGCGCAGGCGCTTGCGGACGCGCGGCCGGCACCGGCGGCGGGCCACGGCGGGCACGCCAGCGGCGGAACGCGACGACGGCGAGGATCAACGCCAACCACACCGGCCATGCGCGCATCAAGGCCACGAATACATCGAGGATGCCGTACCAACCCACGCGCAGCGATTCGCCGAGACGCGAGAAGAAGCCCGGGCTGTTGTCGCGGAAGATCGCGTCCACGTCCGGCAATTCGGTCTTGCGGATCTTCGACAACTGATACAGCGACAGCGAGATGGTGCTGAACTCGACTTTGTCTTCGTATTGTTTCTGCTGGATCAACGCTTCGTCGCGTTGCTCGAGCGCGCCGCTGCGCGCGGAGATCACATCGACTTTGTCGAGCATGTGACCGTTCTGGCGCGAGGCTTGCCCCAGATCGCGCTGCGCCTGTTGTTCGCGCTCGAACGCCAGTTGCTGGCGCAGGATGTCGAACTGCGCGTCCGCGGCGCTGAAGCTGCGCTGGTCGAGGAAGTCCATCTGATTGGCGATGGCGCGCAGGAACGCTTGGGTGTTGTCGCTGGGCACGCGCACGCTGATGTCGCCGCGAACGGTGTACTCGGTGAGTTCGACCAGCATGCCGTCGCCCGCCGGGCGGCGCTGCACATTGAGGTTCTGCGCGTAGATATTGTTGTTGACGACGAAGCCGCCCTGCGCGGCGGCCACGTCTTCGATCGCGAGCGCCGAGCGGTACACATCCTTCACCCGGAACTGCGCCTGCGCGTTGCGGATGAATTTGCGCTTGGCGTCTTTGTAGGTACTGGCGCTGGAGCTGACCTGCGATGCGGTGGCGCGGGTGTCGGTTTCGACTTGCGCGACCTGTTCGGCCTGCGCGGATTCTGCGGCGCCCCCGAAGGCATCGCTGGCGACGGCCCCATCGGTGTCCATCTTGCGCATCGCCATCGACTTGTCTTCGGCGACATTCTCCATCGGCGGCGCGGCGGCGGGCGCGGAGGCCGGAGCGGATGCGCTCTCATCGACGCTGCTGAACGTCCCGCCGGATGATTTCGAAGCCTCGGCGGATTCGTTTTTGCTGCAACCGGCGACCGCCAGCAACGCGGCGACGCCAACAACGATCAAGGCACGATTCGAACGCATG
>JAGNNB010000467.1 GCA_017990865.1 Lysobacteraceae bacterium | reverse complement strand
ATCATCGTCGCCGAAGGCGGCGGCGCATTGCCGCTGCCGCTCGCGGCCACGATGCAGAAGAATCTGGAAGCGCTGGGTTTCGTCATGTCGCGTGCGTTGTTCGAACGCGTGCGCACGCTGGAGCCGGCGCAGGCCGATGCGCTGTATCGCAAGTTGGTCGCGCAATTGAAGCGCTTGGTCGGCGCGCATCGCGAATTTCGTCCGCTGTATCCGAATTTCCCGGATCAGGTGATGCGGCTCGACGATGCCGAGCTGTACCTCAACGCGCTGTTTCACTACGCCGGGCTGGCCGACGGCTTCGGCGAGAAAGCCGAGCGGCCGGCGCTCGCCGAAGCGCAGGCGCTGCGCACGATCGACCTGGGCACCACAGACGATGCCGACGCCTTGTTCGTGGCGTTGGCGCGTTCGAAGTCGCCTTATTCGGCCGAAGACGGCGAGGATGTGCGTTGGTTCGTCGCGCAATATCGTCCGCGCATCGGCGCGCTGCTGCCCGAAACGATGCCCTGCAAAGAGAATGCGGCGACGATCGTGGCGGCGTGTCTGCAAACGGGCGCCGCTGGCGAAGACGCGCTGGATCGCCACGTCAAGACCGCGACCGATGTGCTTCGCGTCGCGGTGGCGCTGAACGACGGCGACATTTCGCTCGCATTGGCATCGAAATTCGGCAAGCTGTCGCGGCCGATGCGCGTGCGGATGCTGGCTTGGCTCGAGCGCGCGCCGAATCGCCTGGAGGACATGCAGCGCTGGACCGGACGTTGGCTGCGATTGGGCGAACGCTTGCATCCGGGCGATTACGGCGTGCGGTTTCCGAATGTGTGGCGCGATTTCGAGGCGCTCCGGAACGGGTTCCGCGCGCGCGGATTCGCCAGCCAGGTCGAAGCCGCGCTCGAACGCGACGATGCCGATGCCGCGGTGTCGCTGCTGCGTCAGCGCCCCGGGGAGTTGGCGCGCAGACTCGATGTGTTGGCGCGACGCGGCCATGGCGCGATGGCGGCGCAAGCGTTCGCGGAACACGCCGATCGCGTCTCCACGCCGGTGCTGCTGCAGGTGTTGACGCATGTGCGGGATCGCGGCGCGCCGCGCGAGCTCAGGACGTTCTTTCCGAAAGGGCAGGTCGCGAAGCTGTTCGCGATCGCCGACATCGTCCCGCCGATCGACGAGGCGACATTGCAGGCGATCTCGGACATTTGCGAAGGTGCGTTATTGCGCCGTTTCGCGACGCTGCCGCCGCTCGGCGCCTGCTATCTCGACCCGCGTCTGCGTCGTTATCGCGTACCGTTTTCGCAGCGCTCGGCGTCCAAGGCGCTGCGCACCATCGTGCGCGGCAGCCGCCTGCCCTTGCCGGAGTGTTCGACGCTGCGGTTTTTCGTGTGGTGGAAGAACGGGCGCGATCGGGTCGATATCGATCTCTCCGCGGCGATGTACGGCAAGCACTATCGTTACGTCGATACGTTGGCGTATTACAACCTCAAGAATTTCGGCGCGCATCACAGCGGCGACATCGTCGACGCGCCGAAGGGCGCCAGCGAATTCATCGACGTCGACCTCGAACGCTGCCGCCGCGCGGGCGTGCGCTACATCGTGATGAGCCTCAGCAGCTTCACCTCGCAGCCGTATTGCGATTTGCCCGAATGTTTCGCCGGCTGGATGGCGCGGCGCGAGCCCGCTTCCGGGGAGATCTACGAACCGGCGACCGTGGTCGATCGTTTCGATCTGGCGTCCGATGCGACGTTCTGTCTGCCGGTGATGTTCGATATCGTCGCGAACGAGGCGCTCTGGACCGACATTGCGCTGAAACAACATCCGCGCTACGCCAATAATGTCGAGAACAATCTCGCCGGGGTCTCGCTGATGCTGCGCGCGATGGATACGTTGGCGAAGACCGATCTGTACACCTTGTTCGAACTGCATATCCGCGCGCGCGGCACGCCGACAACGGACGCGACGCGCGCCCAGACCGTGTTTTCGGTCGAGTCGGGCATCACCCCGTTCGATCTGAGCAGAATCGCCGCCGAATTCATGTAAGCGGCCTCGCGGTCGCAACCGCACGCACGCAACGAGACCCGCGTCGTCGATGCGCGTCCGAGAGGTTCAGCGATGCGGATCGTCCTTGCCGGATTTCCCGCTCAAATCCAGCGGCGGTTCTTTGCGTTCGGTCGAGAACACGGTTTCGGTCTTGCGTTCGCAGGCGAGCGCGACCGGCTCGCCGGGGCGGTCCGGGTCGCTGGCGCACATCGGGTTCGCGTTGACGCTGTTGTTGGTGTCGCGATATTCGACCGAGCCGCAGCCGGTGGTCGCGGCCGCGATCAGAGCGAGGAACAGAAGCGAGCGCATAAGAGACTCCAAGTCGACAAAGAATGCCAGGAAGGCATGCGCCGATCAGACCACAGGCGATGCCGCAAAGAGTGGCCGGAAAGTCACGCCGCGCGCGTTGTTCAGCTTCCGGCGCATGCGTCGCATCCCTCGAATCGCGCATCCGGCGGCTGTGCGGGCAGCGCTGTCCGTGTTCTCCATCGTTTCGAAACGGAACAGTCGTCAACTCCCGACGTCAACTCCCGTCGATCGGTCCAATCAAGCGACGGGCCTCCTTGCCGCTGTGCAATTGGTCTGGCGTCAGCGTGTCGCTGTTGTCGATGGCGGTATTGAGACTATCGAGCCATGGAAGCGCGTTGCGTGGGCCGGGGATATAGGTTTGCCAGCGTCCCGGCTTCGACTTGGCCTCGTTCCATCGCGAGAACGAAATCGGCAAAGTGCCGTTCCAGGACAATGCGCCGACATCTACGCCGGCCGTCGGCGGCGCGAATCGCCAGCCGCGAACCGCCTTGATGCTGGCGGCGGTGAGTTGCGTGCGCCACTTCGCCATTTCCGTTTCGCTTCCGACCGTGGTCAGGTTTACTTTGCTGACGCCGAGATTGATGACCTTGCCGTCGCTTCCTACTTGCACTTCGACGTACACCGTGCCGCCGACAGCCATTGCATTCAAATCGGGAGGGTATTCCACCGGCCGACCTCGGCGTGCGATCGTGAGTCGTTCTTGAGGCGGT
>JAGNNB010000466.1 GCA_017990865.1 Lysobacteraceae bacterium | reverse complement strand
CGGACCCTCGCCCTCGGCGCTCTGCCCGAAAGCCTCGGCTCGATCGCCGAATACGATCCGCAATGCGCGACCGCCGCCGTCCCCGCTCAGGTCCAACTCGACGCCGTCTTCGCGCGAACCGGCCCAATGCGCCGCGGAAGCGCGCTCGGAGGCCCGCAAACGCCCGAAGATGCGGGCGTCCTCGGGCAGGGCGATCGCGACCTTGCTGCGGAACACGAACCTCCGCAACGCGGCCGCCAGCGCCTCGGCCTCATCCGCCTGCAGCACCAACCAGAGCGTTTCGGCGTCGATCCGCAGCAGCGAAAACAGCGCGACGACGCGGCCTTTCGGCGTCAGCCAGCCGTTCCACTGCCAATCGCCGTCGCGCAGTGCGGCCACGTCGTTCATGAACTGCGCGTGCGCGAACGCGACCGCGTCGCGGCCGGTCAGTGCCATTAGACGATGGTCTATCAGAGCGAACCAGGCGGTTTGCGGGTTGTCCGGCATGGGCGCGAGACATAAAATAATGAACCGAGGATACAGAAATGATAGGCCAAACCGCCGCCAGCACCATCGACGCCGCTGCCCCCGATCCGAAACCGAACGCTTCGCACGCGACTGCGAGCGGTTTAGCGGCCGATGACCAGGGCGATCCGGGCGATGTTGCGGCCAATGTTCGGGCCGAGGCCGAGACGCTCGAGGTGCGGTCTTCTCCCGACGGCGATGCGGTTCGGACGGAGCCGCCGCGCGAAATCGGCGGTCGCGACGGGCTCGAACCCACCCGCTACGGCGATTGGGAGAAGAATGGGCGCTGTATCGATTTCTGAGCGACACCTCTATCCTCGTCGGGTTGTTGCGTCCGTTTCGCCGCTTTACCCGTACCTCCACATTTCAGGGCGCTTGTACCGATGACCAAACGCGCACGTCCCTTGTCGCCGCACCTGCAGATCTACCGCAAGCAGATCACCAGCGTGATGTCGATCTTCCACCGCATCAGCGGCATCGTGCTGGCGTTCGGTGCCTTCGGCCTCGCCGGTTGGCTGCTGGCCGTCTCTCGCGGCGGCGATGCCTACGTCCGCGTCGCCGGGGCGATGGGCTCGCTGCCCGGCAAGCTGGCGCTGTTCGTGTTTTCGCTGGCGCTGGTCTATCACCTGCTCAACGGCATCCGCCATCTGTTGTGGGATAGCGGCTGGGGCTACGAGATTCCGATGGTCTACCGCTCCGGCTACGTCGTCGCCGGCCTCACCGCGGTGGTGACCGCGGGCATTTGGTTCGTGGCATTGCGAGGTGGCGTATGAGCGACTCCTGGTCCACCGTGCGCGATTACCGTGCGCCCGTCGCGCGCGCGCGCGGGCTGGGTTCGGCGAAATCCGGTACCGGCCATTTCTGGTATCAGCGCCTGACCGCGATGTTCCTGCTGGTGCTGACGCCGTGGATCCTCGGCATGCTGGTGGCCTTGGCCGGCGCCGATATCGGTCACGTCTTCACCACGCTGGGCAAGCCGATCAACGCGATTCCGATGGCGTTGTTCCTGTTGTCGTTGTTCTGGCACGCCAAACTGGGATTGCAGGTGGTGATCGAGGATTACATCCATCACCGCGCCACCGAAATCTTCCTGCAAGTCTTCGTCGCCTTCGCCTGCGCGCTCGGTGCGCTCGCGTCGCTCTACGCGCTCGCGCGCATCGCGCTGTTGAACTGAGCGTTCGCGCCCGGATCGCAGTAAGCCACTTTCGCCAGCCGCATCGACGCCGCGCCGCGCAGACGCGTTCGCCGAACGGACGAACCACGAAGCTCCCATGACCTCCGCTTATAAGATCACCGAACACAAGTACGACATGGTCGTCGTCGGCGCCGGCGGCGCCGGTTTGCGCGCTACCTTTGGCTTGGCCCAGAAAGGCCTGCAGACCGCGTGCATTTCGAAAGTCTTCCCGACCCGTTCGCATACGGTCGCGGCGCAGGGCGGCGTGGCCGCAGCGCTCGCGAATATGGGCGAAGACGATTGGCGCTACCACTTTTTCGATACCGTCAAAGGTTCGGATTGGCTGGGCGATCAGGACGCGATCGAATACATGTGCCGCGAGGCCATCCCGGCGATCATCGAACTGGAACATTACGGCGTGCCGTTTTCGCGCACCGAAGACGGCCGCATTTATCAGCGCCCGTTCGGCGGCATGACCACGCGCAACGGCGAAGGCCCACCCGCGCAGCGCACCTGCGCCGCGGCCGATCGCACCGGTCATGCGATTCTGCACACGCTGTATCAGCAGTCGCTGGCGCACAACGCGCGATTCTTCATCGAATACTTCGCGCTCGATCTGATCATGGACGCCGATGGCGCCTGCCGCGGCGTGCTCGCGTTGGACATGGCCGAAGGCACGCTGCATCTGTTCCGTTCGCAGGGCGTGGTGCTGGCCACCGGCGGTTACGGCCGCGCGTACTTCTCGGCGACCTCCGCGCATACCTGCACCGGCGACGGCGGCGGCATGGCGCTGCGCGCGGGTTTGGGCATGCAGGACATGGAATTCGTGCAATTCCATCCCACCGGCATCTACGGTGCGGGCTGTTTGATCACCGAAGGCGTGCGCGGCGAAGGCGGCATTCTGCGCAACGTCAACGGCGAGCGTTTCATGGAGCGCTACGCGCCGAGCGTGAAAGACCTCGCGCCGCGCGACATGGTCTCGCGTTCGATGACCATCGAAATCAACGAAGGTCGCGGCTGCGGCCCGGACAAAGACCACATCCTGCTCGATCTGACCCATCTCGGCCCCGAAGTCATCCACAAACGCCTGCCGGGCATCGCCGAAAGCGCGCGCATCTTCGCGGGCGTGGACGTGGAAAAACAGCCCATTCCGGTGATTCCGACCGTGCACTACAACATGGGCGGCATCCCGACCAACTACCACGGCGAAGTGGTGCAGAAAAGGGGCGACGACAACGACGCGGTGGTGCCGGGGCTGTACGCCATCGGCGAAGCGGCGTGCGTGTCGGTCCATGGCGCGAACCGCCTGGGCTCGAATTCGCTGCTTGATCTGGTGGTGTTCGGTCGCGCCGTCGCCAATCGCTGCGC
>JAGNNB010000465.1 GCA_017990865.1 Lysobacteraceae bacterium | reverse complement strand
CTCCAACGCGGCGTAGAGCGGAGCGAAGCTCCGCTGACCACGCGATGTCGATGAAAGAGCGATAGCGGAGCTTCGCTCCGCTCTACGCCGCGTTGGAGAGATTCAACGGAGCTTCGCTCCGCTCTACGCGGGTTGGCGCTGCGCGCGTGACCGGATTCAGGACGCGGTGTCGGTATTCGGTGCAGTCGTATCCGTGTCCGATTTCGTACCGGAATTTTTGTTCGCGTTCGTACTCGCGCTCGCTGCCGGCGGACTGAACGGTATCGAATCGGGCGCCACCGCGCCGCCGCTGATGATGAAGCGCATCGCTTGATCGACGGTCCATTCGGTCGGCGTGATCTTCTCGACCGGGACGATCTCCAGATAGCCTGAGGTCGGATTCGGCGTCGTCGGCACGTAGACCGCCGCCAATTCGCGGCCGGTGCCGGTTTCGTGCATCACGCGGGTGACGAAACCCAGCGTCTTCATTTCGGTGTGCGGGAAATCGATCAACACCACGCGCTGGGTGCCGTCGGGCTTTTTCTGCAGCAGATCGAGCAATTGTCGCGCGCTGTTGTAGATCGTGCTCGCCAGCGGGATGCGATTGATCAACGCTTCGAACCAACCGAGCATACGCTGGCCCAACACGCGCCGCGCCAACCAACCGACCGCCAGAATGGCGAAGATGGTGGCGAACAGCGCGATCGCGGTCAGCACCCAGTCCTGCGCCAGCCAGCCGAGACTGCGCGGCGCGCGCGCGGCGAGATTGTGCAGCAGCGGATCGATCCACGGCCGGCTCAGGCTCGACAGCATCACGAATACGAACTTGACGACGACCCAGGTCAGCCAGATCGGCATCAACGTGAGCAAACCGGTGAGGAACAAGCGCTGCAGGCGGCTGCCGAACGAGTGCGATACGGACATGCGCGAGAGTTCCTTGAGTTCGATATCGGTCGTTCAGAGCGAATCGAGAAATTCGCGCACGGCCGGGCCGAAACGCGCGATATCGACCAGAAACGCATCGTGCCCCTGCGGCGAGGGCAGCGGCAAAAAACGCGCGTCGGCGCCGCCGGCCATCAGGCCGTCGGCGATTTCCTGCTGTTGCTGCAGCGGGAACAGAATGTCGGTGTGGACGCCGATGGACAGCGCGCGATCCACGCGCACTCTGGACAATCCCATCTCGCAGGTGCCTTGGCAGGATTCGCCCAGATCGAACCAATCCATCGATCGGCTGAGATACAGGTAGCAATTGGGATCGAAGCGGCGTACGAAGCGCCGCGCATGGCCTTCGAGATAACTTTCGACCTCGAATTCGAGGCCGAACGGGTCGTCGTCGATGCGGCGGTCGCCGTCGAGCCGCACGCGGCCGAAACGGCCGTCCCATTCCAACGCCGAGCGATACGTGATCACACCCAGTTTGCGCGCCATGCGCATACCCGCTTCGGGATAGGCTTCTTCGTCGTAGTCGCCGTGATTCCAGTTGGGATCGAGCCGGATCGCTTCGCGTTGCAACGAGCGGATCGCGATCGAGAACGGCAGCGCGCGCGCGGCGCCGGAGATATTGATATGCGCATGCGCGATGCCCGGATGCCGCTGCAGCAGCGCCAGCGCCACCATGCCGCCCATCGAATTGCCGACGACGCAGGCGAGGCGATCGATGCCGAGCGCGCGCACCACATGCGCGGCGGCGTCGGCGCCGTCTTCCACCGAGAGTTCCGGAAACGCGAGCCGGTACGGGCGATCGGTCGCGGGGTCGATGGACGCGGGGCCGGTCGAGCCTTTGCAACTGCCCAGCGAGTTCACGCAGACGACGAACCAGCGGTCGGTGTCGATGGGCTTGCCCGGGCCGAGCATCGCCTCCCACCAGCCGGGCTCGGCGTTGTCGGCGTGGCTGGCGGCGTGGGCGTCGGGCGAGAGGCCGGTGAGGATCAGCACCGCGTTGTCGGCGGCGGCGTTGAGCCGGCCCCAGGTTTCGTAGGCCATCCGCGCGTCGTGAAGCGCGTCGCCGCGCTTCATCGCGAACGGCGAGGGCAGGGCGATGTGGCGCGTGCCGGGGGGAATGAATTCGGTCATCCGTGGAGTGTAAGCGGCGGGAACGGCGGGCGAGAGCTTACGCGATGGATCGCTGTTTTTCGCGTTGCGGGAATGGTCGGACGCGGTGTGGCCGCCCGCGTCGCGTTCAGTCGCGCGGCGGGTCGTCGGCCCAATGCAGGGTCGCGCGCACCGGCCGGTGGTCCGAGCCGATATCCGGGCCGCGCTCGCTGTCGCCGCGACGCCAATGCGCGCTGCCGAGCACATGGTCGATCGGGATGCCGACGTACCGGCTCGACCACGTCGGCCTCAGCCCGGTCGCGCGGCGCAGACCGTGCTCGGCGGCGACGGACAATGCGGTGGACCAGGGCGTGGCGTTGAGATCCCCGGCGACGATCAGCGGCATGTCGCCCGCGTCCTCGGCCAGCGCGATCAACAGGCGGTCGCGCTCTTCGTGCCAATGCGGCGCCATCGGCGGCATCGGATGCGCCGCGACCACGCGCACGGTGCGGCCATCGATATCGATCCGCGCCGACAACGACGGAATGCCGTCGACGCTGCGCTTCAGCGCGATGTCGGCGAGTGGGCGACGCGCCATCACGCCGATACCGATCGGCGAATCCTCCGGCTCGAGCGCGCGATGCGGATAGAGCGCGCCGAGTTCGCGTTCGATCGCGGCCGCATGCCCGTGCGTGAGTTCGGTCAACACCACGACGTCGGCCGGCGCAGCCTTCAACCACGCGATGAGCCGCGCGGGGTTGGGATTCGACGCCAGAATATTCGCCGCGACGATGGTCAGCGTCGGTTTCGCCGCATCGGCGGCGGCCGGAAGCGCATCGCTGGCGCTCATCAACGGCAGCAAGGCCAGCGGCGCGCAAAACAGCCAGCGCGGTTGCGCGAATGCGGCGATGGCGCACAAGGCAAGCCATGCGACGGCGTAAAGGATTTGCCAATGCGCGGCCAAATCGAAGGCCCACCCGAGCGTGCCGCCGGACGCCGGCATCAGTCGCGCGAGCCATGGCGTGAGGAAACCGATC
>JAGNNB010000464.1 GCA_017990865.1 Lysobacteraceae bacterium | reverse complement strand
ACTTCGGTGCCCAACGTGTACGGGCAAACGTCGGTGAGGATGATCTCTTCGAGTTTCGCGTCGCGCGTCTTCAAACCCGCGGCGACGGTCGCGCCGAGCGCGATCGCGTGATCGGGATTGATATGCCGCAGCGGCAGGCGGCCGAACATCCGCGACACCAGCCGCGAGATCAACGGCATCCGACTGGCGCCGCCGACCAGCACGATTTCGTCCAACTGCGTCGGCTGCAGCTTGGCGTCGCGCATCGCGCGCTCGATCGGCGTGCGCATGCGCTGCAGCAGCGGGTCGGCGAGTTTCGCGAAACGGTCTTCGTCGATGCGCCACGCGTATTCGCGGCCGCCCAGCGCGATCTCGAGCGTCGTTTCCTGCTTGCCCGTCAATTCGCGCTTGAGCAGTTCCAGTCGCCGACGCAATTGGCCCAGTTCCGCGGCGGGCAGCGCCCCGGAGCGCAATTGCTGGTCCTGGCAGAACGCTTCGACCAACAGTTCGAGAAAATCCTCGCCGCCCAGGAAATTGTCGCCGGCGCTGGCGTGGACCTCGAAGACGTTGTCGAAGCATTCGAGGATCGACACGTCGAACGTGCCGCCGCCGAGATCGAACACCAGAAACCTGCCTTCGCCCTCGCGGTTCTGCAGGCCGTAGGCGAGCGCCGCCGCCGTCGGTTCGTTGATCAGTCGCTCGACCTTCACGCCCGCCAGTTCGCCCGCCGCGCGGGTCGCCTTGCGTTGCGCGTCTGAAAAATATGCAGGCACGCTGATCACCGCTTCGGTCGGCTTTTCGCCGAGCGCTGCTTCGGCGTCGGCCAGCAACGAGCGCAGCACCAGCGCCGACAGTTCCTCCGGGCGGAACGTGCGTTCGCCCAGCCGGGTTTGCCGGTCGCTGCCCATCCAGCGCTTGAACGCGGCGACGGTCTGCCTCGGGTGGCTGATCAGCCGGTCGCGCGCGGCCTGACCGACGAGCACCCGGTCGCCATCGACGCTGACGACCGACGGCGTCAGCGATTCGCCGAGCGCATTGGGAAACAGGCGGCTGCCGTCTTCGGCATAAACGCCGATCAGGGAATGGGTGGTGCCGAGGTCGATGCCGACGATCATGAGCGCTTCAAATGGCTGTCAGAGAGAAGTGGATGGATGATGTGGGAAAGTGTTCGCTCAATCGCGTCGTTTAAGTCGCGTCGTCTGAGTCGCGTCGTTTCGAGCGAGAGGAGGCGCGCCGCATCGATGCGTCACGACATATTCTTGCCGAGTCGTTCGTCGTTCGCCAATCGTGTCGCATGTCCCTACAGCAGCATCAGAGGCGACAGAATCGCTGCAGCCAGTAACACCGTGTGCGGCAAGAGGGCTTGCGCGTTTCGCTTGCGTAGAAAGGCATAGCCCGGCAACAGCACCACCAGATTGAACGCCATCGCCGCCAAGCCAGCGAGGCCGATCACGCCGGCGGCCATCGCGGAATCGCCGGGCAAGCGACCGGCCTCTTCGACGGACGACAGCATCCAGACTTCGAAGCCGATGAAGAGAAGAATCAGAACGAGCAGAAAATTTCGCATCGATTTCCCCCTGCGTGCGAAAGAAAGTCACATCCGGAACACGCCGAATTTCGCCGGTTCGATCGGCGCATTCAGCGATGCGGAGATGCCCAGGCCCAGCACGCGACGCGTATCGGCGGGGTCGATCACGCCGTCGTCCCACAATCGCGCAGTGGCGTAGTACGGGTTGCCCTGGGTTTCGTACTGTTCGCGGATCGGGGCCTTGAACGTCTCTTCCTCTTCGGGCGTCCACACCTTGCCCGCGGCTTCGAGACCGTCGCGCTTCACCGTGGACAACACGCTCGCCGCTTGCTCGCCGCCCATCACGCTGATCCGCGCGTTCGGCCACATCCACAAGAAGCGCGCGCCATAAGCACGGCCGCACATCGCGTAATTGCCGGCGCCGAAACTGCCGCCGATGACGACGGTGAACTTCGGCACGCTGGAGCAGGCGACGGCCGTCACCATCTTCGCGCCGTCTTTCGCGATGCCGGCGTTTTCGTATTTGCGGCCGACCATGAAGCCGGTGATGTTCTGCAGGAACACCAGCGGAATGCCGCGCTGATTGCACAGTTCGATGAAGTGCGCGCCTTTGAGCGCGCTTTCGGCGAACAGGATGCCGTTGTTGGCGACGATGCCCACCGGATAGCCGTGCAGGTGCGCGAAGCCGGTGACCAGCGTTTTCGCGTAGCGCGCTTTGAACTCGTCGAAATCGCTGCCGTCGACGATGCGCGCGATCACTTCGCGAATGTCGAACGGGCGGCGCGTGTCTTTCGGCACGATGCCGTACAGTTCTTCGGCGGGATAAAGCGGTTCGGCGCTCGGACGCACCGCGACCGGCAGCGTCTTGCGGCGATTGAGATTGCCGACGAGATTGCGCGCGATCTGCAGCGCATGGCGGTCGTCTTCGGCGAAATGATCGGCCACACCGGAGACGCTGGTGTGCACATCGGCACCGCCGAGGGCTTCGGCGTCCACCACTTCGCCGGTCGCGGCTTTGACCAACGGCGGGCCGCCGAGAAAGATCGTGCCCTGTTCCTTCACGATCACGCTTTCGTCGCTCATCGCCGGCACGTAGGCGCCGCCGGCGGTGCACGAACCCATCACCACCGCGATCTGCGGGATGTTTTCGGCGCTCATTCGCGCTTGGTTGTAGAAGATCCGGCCGAAGTGTTCCTTGTCCGGAAACACCTCGTCCTGCAGCGGCAGAAACGCGCCGCCGGAGTCGACCAGATAAATGCACGGCAATCTGTTCTCGCGTGCGATCTCCTGCGCGCGCAGATGCTTCTTCACCGTCATCGGAAAATACGTGCCGCCCTTCACCGTGGCGTCGTTGGCCACGATCATCGCCTCGATGCCCATCACCCGGCCGATGCCGCAGACCATGCCGGCCGCGGGCGCCGCATCGTCGTACATGCCTTCGGCGGCGAGCGGCGCGACTTCGAGGAAGGGCGAGCCCGGGTCGAGCAGGGCGTCGATGCGCTCGCGCGCCAGCAATTTGCCGCGTTCGGTGTGCTTGGCGCGCGCT
>JAGNNB010000463.1 GCA_017990865.1 Lysobacteraceae bacterium | reverse complement strand
TCGCCGCCCTTCAGCGCGAGTTTCTGCGCCAAGTCGGACACGGTGATCGCTTCGCCGATGGCGACTTCGCGCACGACTTTCTCCGTTGGGCGCGTGAAACCGTGCTGACCGCCGCCGCTGCGGCTCTGTTCGAGCTGACGCTTGGCCTTGGGTTTGCCGCGCGCACTGGAACGGCGCTCGCGTTCGGTCGCGCTCAGATGCAACTGGCCGGCGAAACGCGCGGTGGTGTCGTCGTCTTCGACGTCGGCGACCATGACGTGCGAACCGCGGCTGGGTTTGGCTTTATGCCCTGCGCGATCGTCGGTGCGCGGCGCATCGGGGCGCGGCGGTTTGTTGGCGTGGCCATGGCCGTGACCGACGGTCTTCGGACGCGCCGCCGCGTCGCCGCCGTCGCCGGCGGGCTTCGCTGTCGTCGCTGCGGCCGCTTCGGCCTCGGCGCGAGTGCGCGCCGCCGCTTCGTCGGCCTTGCGCTTGCGCTCGGCGGTTTCTTCGGCGCGCTTGCGATCTTCGTCGGCGAGGCGCTGTTGTTCTTCCAGATTGCGCTGGCGCGATTCTTCGAGCTTGCGCAGGATTTCCGTGCGCTCGTCGTCGCCATCGGCGCTCTGCGCGCCGTCTGCGGGTTTGACCAAGGTGACTTTCTTGCGGACGACCACATCCACAGTGGTCTTGTTCTTGCCGCCGCCGACCGTGATTTCCTGCTTGCGGTTGCGATTGAGCGTGATCTTCTTCGGCCCGGCCGAATCCTCGGCGGCGGTCTCGCTCTTGCCGTGCGATCGCTTCAAGAACCCGAGCAGCTTCAGTTTCTCGGCGCTGGTCACGGTCTGGTCGGGGCCGCTGAATTTCATGCCGGCTTCGGCAAGTTGTTCCAGCAACTTCTCGACCGGCGTGTTGACCAGTTCGGCGAGCTTTCGGATGGTGGTTTGCTGCGACATTCGGTGTCCGTATCTGGTGGTGCGGCGGACCGCACACGTGATGACTCTAGTTTACTGCGACGACGAAGCCCGGGGACCGCATCGTCCGCGACGGGCATCGCCGATGGGTCTGCGCCGACAGGCGCCGACGGCGAGGAACCTGAACCTGTTCCGGCGCCCATCCGGCCTCTCGCCAGTGATCCATCGTCACTGGGCTTTCCGACCGCGCGGCCGATGCCGAGGCACCGACCCGCGCAGCTCCTTACCCTTCCCGTTCGAGACGGGCGATCTCTTCGGCGCGCGCGGCGAGGATCAGCGCAGCGGCGTGCGCCTCGTCCAAGCCCTCGATACCGAATTCGACCACTTCATCGGCGGCCAACTCGCCCAGCTCCTCGACCGTCCGCACGCCGTGCGCGGACAGGGCAAAAGCGGTTTCGTTGTCCATGCCCTCGAGCGCCAGCAGTTCGTCGGTGGGCTGGTGTTCGTCCAGTTCCTCTTCCACCGCCAGCGCATCGTTCAACAACGCGTCGCGGGCGCGGGAGCGCAATTCTTCGACGATATCCTCGTCGAAGCCTTCCACCGCCAGCAATTCGCCGACCGGCACGTAAGCGATTTCCTCGACCGTGCTGAAACCCTCGGCGACCAGGATGCCGGCGATTTCTTCGTCCACTTCCAGCTTTTCCATGAACAACTGGCGCGCTGCGGTCTGCTCGGCTTCGCTTTTGGCCTGGACCTGATCGGCCGTCATCACGTTGAGCTGCCAACCGGTCAGGCGGCTGGCGAGGCGCACGTTTTGGCCGCCCTTGCCGATCGCCTGCGCCAAGCGCTCTTCGGCGACGGCCAGATCCATCGAGTGTTTTTCTTCATCGACGATGATCGACTGCACTTCGGCCGGGGCCATCGCGTTGATGACGAACTGCGCCGGGTTGTCCGACCACAGCACGATGTCGACGCGCTCGCCGTTCAGTTCGTTCGACACCGCCTGCACGCGCGAACCGCGCATACCGATGCAGGCGCCGATGGGGTCGGTGCGGGTGTCGTAGGCGATGACCGCGATCTTGGCGCGATCGCCCGGGTCGCGGGCGCAGGCCTTGATCTCGACCAGGCCCTGGCCGACTTCCGGCACTTCGAGCTTGAACAGTTCCATCATGAATTCGGGCGCGGCGCGGCTGATGAATAACTGCGGGCCGCGCGGTTCGCTGCGGACGTCGAACAGATAGCCGCGGACGCGATCGCCGGCGCGCACGACATCGCGCGGGATGGCCTTGTCCTTCGGGATAAAGGCTTCGGCGTTACTGCCCAGATCGACATAGACGTTGCCGCGCTCGACGCGCTTGACCACGCCGGTCACCAATTCGCCGACGCGATCCTTCCACGCGTCCACCACTTGGTTGCGCTCGGCCTCGCGCACTCGCTGCACGATCACTTGCTTCGCAGCCTGGGCGGCGATGCGGCCGAACTCCGAATTCTCGATCTGCTCTTCGATGTAGTCGCCGACTTCGACACCTTCGACTTCATCCACGGCGTCCATCAGGCGGATTTGGCGATCGGGCGATTCCATCACCACGTCGTCGGCCACCACTTCCCAACGGCGGAAGGTTTCGTAGCTGCCGTCTTTGGGATTGATCGACACGCGCGTGAGCACGTCTTGATCGTGATAGCGCTTCTTCGCGGCGGTCGCCAAGGCGGCCTCCAGCGCTTCGATGATGACAGACTCCGGCACGCCCTTTTCGTTGGCGACCGCGTCTACGACCAACAGCAGTTCCTTACTCATTCTGTTACGCCTCTAGAACTTTAAGTTCACGTTTTCTGAGTTCACGTCTTGGTTAGACCCGTCGCCGACCTCTTGCCGACATGCTGCCGGCATTGGGCGACTCGGCCGTCTCACTCCGCCGCGGGGCGCTTTTTCCCGGCTTTTTTGCCGGGCTTCGCCCCTTTTTCCGGCTTGGCCGGCGCGAAACCCAACGCCACCCAGTCCGGTACCAAACGCGCTTTTTCGATATTGTCGAACGCCACCTGAAACGGCGCTCCGTCCACATCGAAATCGATCCGATCGCCCTCGACCGCAACGATCTTGCCCTGCAACTTACGGCGCCCGTTCTGCGGCAGCTTCAACGCGACCTTCGCCTGTTCGCCCGCGAAC
>JAGNNB010000058.1 GCA_017990865.1 Lysobacteraceae bacterium | reverse complement strand
GCGCTGTGCTGTGCCGCTTGCTCGTCGGCGCATCGCCGCCGCAAAGCCCGGTCTCGGCCTTGTGCGCGCTGCTCGATGCCGAAGAGGCCACGGCATTCCGCCCGGATGCGCTGATCGAACGCATCGACGCAGCGACCTTGGACGCGCGCGGCCTGCCGCATCGACGCGCGCTGACGACGTTGCTGGACGGCGATCTCGGCGCGATCCTCGGCAAATGCCTGCGCGCGCGCCCGGAAGAGCGTTACGACAGCGCCGCGGCGCTCGCGGAGGACCTGCGCTGTTGGCTGGCGTCGCGACCGGTCGCCGCGGTCGGCGGCCGTTCCGGCTATCGCTTGCGCAAAGCGCTGTCGCGGCATCGATTCGCCGTCGCCACGGCGGCGGTCGTCTGCGCGGCGTTCGCGCTCGGCGTGGGCTATTCGCGATTCGCGGCCGGCGCCGCCGAAGCGCGTTTGGCGGAATTGCAGGTTATGCTCGAAGATTCGCTGGGGCCGCCGACCGCGATCGAATCGGGCGATGCGGGATTGAGCCCGCGCGCCATGCTCGCGCTCACCGAATCCCGACTGCGACGTTCCGAACGCATCGGCGAAGGCACGACACTGGCGTACGGCTTGCTCGCGCTATCGCGCAGCTACGTCACCATCGGCGATTACGCGCGCGCGCTGGAGTTGACGGAAGAGGCGCGCGAACGCGGCGACGGCAACCGCCGGATACGGGAACGCAGCGATTCGGTGCGCGCGGCGATCTTCAACCATCAAGCGCGCTATCGCGAGGCCGAAGCGGTCGCGCGTCAGGCCTTGGGGCATCGCGGCGCGTTGGATGCGCTGTTCGAGGACGCGCCTTCGACGATCTGGATCCGCGCCGAATTGGCACGCGCGCTTTGGCATCAAGGCCGGCACAGCGAAGGGATGGCGCGCTTGGACGCCGCGATCGCCGATGCGCGCGAAGACCTCGAAAGCCCGTCGCTGTTGTCCGATCTGCTGACCCAACGCGCGCGATGGAAAACGGACCTGTACGACACCGACTCGGCGATGCGCGATTCGGAACAAGCGCTGCGCTTGAGCGATGGCGCGCATCCGCATCAAGCCAACAACGCCCGATTGGCGATGGTGCGCACCTTGCTGCGCATGAATCGGCAGCCGCAAGCGGTGACGCTGGCGCAAAGCGCGCTCGCCGTTTCCGAAGCCACGTACGGCGCGGATCATCCGGAGACGGGCCGCGCCCTGCTCGCCTGTTCCGAAGCCATCTTGCATACGTTGATCTTGAAAACGGACCGATACGATGTCGCGCTGGCTTATTCGCAGCGCGCGAAGCGCATCCTGAACCGAGCCTTGGGAGAACGGCATCCGCTGTACACCGAATCCTTGAAGTATTCGGCGTACGCGCGCGCGCTCGCCGAGAACGGCGACGACCGCGACATCGTGGCCGAGGCGCGGAAAAGTCTGGAGTTGTTGCGCGTTTCGACCGGCGCTACTTTCGAGCAGCAGGTATCCGCGAAGATCGTGCTCGCCAATATCCTTTCCGAATACAGCCTCGAACCGAGAGACGATGCGATGCTCGTCGAAGCGCTGTCGTTGTACGCCGAAATCGAAGCGCAAACCGCGCAAGCCGGCATTCCGATCCCGCACGAATTGGCGGTCTACGCGCGCGCGCTGAACGACCACGGCGACGATGTCGAAGCCGCGCGCGTGCTGCGGCGGGCGAACGCGGAAATCGTGCGTTACCTGGGGCCGACGCATTCGATGCTGACCTACAACCGCTTGCTGCTGGCGAAGATCGCCTACAACGCGGGCGACGAGGCGGGCACCGCGCATTACGCCGATCTGGTCCTACGCACTACCGAGCGGGGGTCGAGCGCCGCCCGGCAGTTGAGCTGGCAGGCGCGTTTCGACGCGACTCGAATGAAAGCCGATCTGCTCGAACGCAGCGGGAATGCGACCGCAGCGAACGCGCTGCGGCGCGAAGCCATCGCCTACGCCACCGCGATGCGCGGCGGCGATTCGAACCATCCGCGCATCCGCGATCTGACGCAACAGGTCGAAACGTCGTCGCGAGCCTCGCATCCCACGATGGCGGCCGCGCCGCTACACTAGCGTTTTGAACGCGACCGCCGCCGCATGACCGATCTGTTCGCCGCCCTGTTGCTCGGCATCATCGAAGGCATCACCGAATTTCTGCCGATTTCCAGCACCGGGCATCTGTTGATCGCCGAGCGCTGGCTGGGTCATCGCAGCGATCTGTTCAACATCGCCATCCAGGCCGGCGCCATCCTCGCGGTGGTCGCGATTTATCGGCAGCGGCTGTGGGAATTGCTGGTCGGTTTCCGCGAGCGCGAGAACTACGACTATGCGCTCAAGCTGGCGGTCGCCTTCGGCGTCACCGCGGTCGGCGGCCTGACGGTCAAGAAGCTCGGCTGGAGCCTGCCCGATACGGTCCGCCCGATCGCCTGGGCGCTGGTGATCGGCGGCGTGTGGATGCTGGTGGCCGAGCGCTTCGCCGCCCGGCGCGCGGCGGAACTCGGCGAACGCACGGCGATTTCGTGGACCGTGGCCATCCTGGTCGGCATCGCGCAGGTGGTCGCGGGCGTGTTCCCCGGCACCTCGCGCTCGGGCGCGACGATCTTCGTCGCCCTGCTCGCCGGCACCACCAGCCGGGTCGCCGCCACCGAATTCGCGTTTCTGGTGGGCATCCCGACGATGTTCGCCGCCACCGGCTACGAATTGTTCGATCTGATCAAGGACGGCGGCGCCGCGCACGAGGATTGGAACGCGCTGGGCGTGGCCTTCGTCGCCTCCGCCGTCACCGCCTTCATCGCGGTGAAATGGCTGCTGCGCTACATCCAGAGCCATAGCTTCGCGCCGTTCGCGTACTATCGCTTCGTCGTCGGCGCGGCCTTGTTGCTGTGGTTGCCCGAGGCCTGAACGCCGCTTCGCCGGATTCGCGACCCATGCGGCCGCTCGACGAGCGCTCGGCCCGCGACGCTCGCTCCGCACCGCTTCGGTCTGCATGATGCGTTCAGCGTCGTTCGTCCAACATCTGCGCACGTTCACCCCGAACGTCTCATTCGTCACCAGGAGCCCGTCATGCGCCGTCTTCCGATCGCCTTCGCAATGGTTCTGATGTTGAGCGCCTGCGCCAGCGGCGCGAGCGCCGGCGGCAGTCCGGCCGCGACCGATCTGTCCAGCGCGCGCAAAGTGCGCGTCGACAAGAATGAATTGATCAACGTCGGCGGCTGGAAGCTGGAATCCGCGCACGGCGCGGACCGCGCCGGTATCGACGCGCTGTTCGTGGAGAACGCCGCCTACGAATTGAAATTCGACCCCGACCAATTGTCGGTCGTCGGCGGCTGCAACCAATTGCGCGGCAGCTATTCCGGCAGCAAACGCATGAGCTTCGAGGTCGCCATCGCTACGCGCATGGCCTGCAAGGACGACCGTAATCTCGCCGATCAACGCATGAGCGAACTGCTCAACGGCAGCTACAACGCCGAATTGCTGGACACCCAACCGATGCGGTTGCGCCTGACCGGCGACGACGGCACGGTGCTGGTCTTCGCGGCGACGCCGCTGCAGCTCTGACCGAACGCCGACAACGCCCCACGAACGCCCCGGCTTGATCTGGGCGTTCGTGGGGCGTTCTCGTTCTTGTATGCGTTTGCGCTCATGCGCCTCGCGCGCTTGGCGCACATGAGCGAGATATCTCGCCAAGCAATCGCCGCCGATGTGCAGCGACGCAATGTGCCGACCATCACATTTCAGCGCAATGCGCCAACGCGCATGTCCTGTTTCGCTCGCGATCGCCGACATTAGCGGGTGAGCCGCCCCCGCGGCTTCATCGGCTTGCCTGCGGCGCTGCAGGTACACCTAGGACGCCGGAGGTTCGATGCGAATCTCAAACTCAAGGAGTTTTACCATGTACAAGTCAGTACGCACCGTAACGCTTTCTCTGTCTGCTCTTTCCATCGCGACATTCGCGCTGTTGTCCTCCGCCACCGCAGCGGCGGCCCCAACCGATTCCACCGCCGACGACATCCCCGCGCACGTGCGCTTCGCCATGCAGCGCGATCTGGGCCTCATGCCGGGGCAAATTCCGCAATATCTCGCCACCGAACGGCGCATGCCCGACACCGAACGCAACGCTCGCAGTGCGCTGGGCGCGCAGTACGCGGGCGCTTGGCTCGAACGCGACCGAATGGGCAACTACGTGCCGGTGATCGCGGTCGCAGGACAGGCGCATGCGAGCACAGTCGCCACGCTCGGCGCACGCGTTCGCGTGGTCGCGCATAGCCTGGCGCAACTGGAGACAGCCCATTCGCGCCTCGACGGCATGGCTCGGTTGACGGCCAAGGGCAAAAGCCGCCCGATCGATGCGCGCATCCATTCCTGGCACATCGATCCGATGCGCAACAGCGTGGTGATGACCATCGACCCGGGCGCCATCGATACCGCCATCGATTTCGTTGCGGCGAGCGGAGCCGACAGCCGCGTCGTACGTTTCGTGGAATCGAAATCCCGCCCGCAGCTCCTGCAACAAGCGAACTTCGATATTCGCGGCGGCGATCGTTTCAATATGCCCGGCTCGTGGTGCTCGATCGGATTCGCCGTGACGCTGGGTACGCGCAACGGTTTCGTCACCGCCGGGCATTGCGGCACCACGGGCACCGCCGTCACCCATCCCAACGGCCAGGCGATCGGCACGATCGCCGATTCCGTGTATCCCGGCAGCGATTTCGCCGTCGTCGAGAACACGAACCCTCGCGGCATTCCGCGCCCGTGGGTGAATGCCTACGCCTTCGGCGGCAACCTCGTCATCCGCGGCAGCACGCCCGCCGCGATCAATGCCGTGATCTGTCGCTCGGGCACCACCACCGGCGCGCGTTGCGGCAATTTGCTTTCGACCGGCGGTACGGTGAATTACGGCAACGGCAATATCACCGGGCTGTCGTTCACGAGTGCCTGCGGAGGCCGCGGCGACTCCGGCGGCTCATTCGCCACACCGGAAGGTCAAGCGCAAGGCGTTCTCTCGGGCGGCGAGCTGACGTCCGGGAACGACAACTGCAGTTCGGCCGCACCGAGAACGTTCTTCCAACCGCTACGGCCGATTCTCGCCAACTATCCGGGTTTGACCCTGGTGGTCGGCCCGTAACCACGCGCCGATGAAACGACACGCGGTTCCCGGTTTACATGGGAACCGCGTGTCATCGAGAACGACGGCCGGACGAACGCTACAACGGCGACGAAGCGTCGTCCACAACCGTCAAGACTTGCGAACCACCCACGTCTTGGCCAACGCGTCGTGCCAGCCGCGGCATTTGCCTTCCCCACCGAACAAAAACGAAAAGCCTTCGAACGGGATCAGCCGCGCGAACGTGCGTCCGAGCGCTTGGCCCCAGCTCGGCATGCCGCCGTCTTCGTTCACCACCCGCGTGCCGGTGATCAATTTGCCCAGCGTAAAACCGAACAGGGCCTCCATCGGCACGTAATACGCGAACATTGCGCCGAAGGTGATGCCGTATTCGAGCAGCGGGTCGCCCGCTTCCAGTCGCGCGATCAAGGCTTCGCCGACGACGATCACCGCGGCGACGGTGACGAGGAAGACCACGCCCATCATGCCGAGGTAGTCGATGACCAAATTGAAGAACCGTCGCCAACGCGACGCCGCCACGATCGGCAGACGTTCGTGTTCGAGTTCGGCCTTCACTTCCGCGCTGGGCGCGCGATACGGATCGTCTTGCGTCATCGCTCTCTCCGATCGCGACCGCGGAATATCGCTCAGTCGCCCATGCCGGGATTGAGTGTGTAAATGCCGTACAGCGCCGCTTCGGCCAGCACATGGCCCTGCATTGCACGGAACACATCGCCGGCATCGAAACGCGCCGGCAGGTCCAAACGCGCCGCATCCAAGGCGAACACGCGGAAGAAATAGCGATGCTCGCGCAGATCGTGCGCGGGCGGATACGGGCCGTCGTAACCCAGATAATCGCCGCCCATCTGCGCGTCGCCGGCGAACCAGCCGGTGTAATCGTTCAGACCCTGGCGCGCGCCGACCGGGCCCGCGGGCGCGATCTTGCCTTTCGCGGTCACGCCGTCGCTGCAGGCGCCGGCCGCCAGTTCGCGTACGTCGGCGGGAATGTCGGCCATGACCCAGTGCACGAAATCGCCGCGCGGATGATCCACAGGAATCGGCGTGGCCTCATCCGCCACCAAAGCGCCGTCGGTCGGCGCATCGGTGTCGATGCACAGCAACGCGAACGAGCGCGTGCCCGCCGGAACGTCGTCCCAACGCAGATGCGGATTGCGGTTGTCGCCGAACCCCTGCGGCGTGCCCATCGCGAATTCCGCCGGAATGCGATGGCGATGTTCGAAACTGTCGCTGACGATGCGCATATGGATTCTCTCGAAAACGGATCGGTGTAAACGCGGATTGTACGCATCAATGCGCACAGGTCATATGGCCCTGCGAACGAGACCCCGATGCTTATCGCTCCTGCTTGCGCGGCCTCCGGTCAAAAATCTTGCGCGTTTGTTCCAGGAATCGGGTCTACCCACCAGCCATCGACTCGCTTATGAAGAAACGATCCCTCGATTCTAGTCACCACCGAGTTGCGGCGAGTCAGTGCGAGCAGATTGACGCCTCTAGGCGAGTCTTCGGCGCGTCCTCCAGCTTTTTTCGATGGTGTCGGAGAACAATACACGATACTGCCGGTTTCGAAAGGATGCCCTAAGGCACCATGCTGATGACCGTGCAGGATAACTCTCGGTGGAAAGATGCCCTGCAACGCGTATTGATCGAAAGACTCGATGCTTCCTTTATCGACGTACTCATCCACGGTTTTGTACCTAATCGGGCTGTGGTGACATAGCGCGATATGCAGAAGATTAGAAGAACGATTCCCATCAGAAAACGAGGACAAGCTATTCCTGACTTCGAACAGATCGCTGTCGTCGATCGCCCTGATAGGCCAAGCCCTGTCGTCACAGAACTTAGAGGTGTTGAGGCCCGAGAATACGACACCGTACTCGCGGAAGCCGGCTTCGACCCAACCATTGCTGTGCCAACCGCGGTTCACGTGCGTGGCCGAAACATCGCGCGCGAACCGATCAAACGGCTGCATTGAAAACTCACTGAGTACATGATCTTCATTTGCCGCCGCATCCTCCCTCATCACAAGTTTTTTCGTGCTGCGATCAATATGCAGCAATTTGGCGCCGGCTAACGGCACGCTGAAGTCGTGGTTGCCGGGCACCATGAGAATTTGTGGGCTCGGCAGCGTCAGACCGAACTCGTTCGCCAGTCGCCCGAACCACTCATAGGCGAGCCTGTAGTCGCCGGGATGCCCTTTGTCGCCGATGTCACCTGTTACCGCGACCAAATGCGGCCCCTTATCCCACTTCTTATGAATCTGATCGAACAGATGTTTCGTACTCATCGGATTGGCAAATATCGATTGCGCGTCATCGCTGCCGAAATGCAGATCGGACAAGTGGAGGATCCGCAAATCATCGTCCGGGCCGACTTCGAGCCTGTATGTCTTGCGACGCCGTCTGACATGACCGACAATCTGGGTCGCCATAGCCGCGCATTCTTTGCTCTTAAAATCATTAAAGGTGAACATCAAGGGAATGCTCACCTCATGGGCATGGTTTAGGAAGTCGCGCACGATTGTGATTGAGGTCTTATCCCAGCTTCCACTCACCAATCCAACTGCGTGGCGCTTATCAGCCTTCCTGAGTAGATCCTTGAACGTCGTGCCTCGCTTGTCGTCGCCCCAATCCTTCAACATCACATCAAGAAGGACAAGGTCGTATTCATTTTCATTGATTTTTGATCTCGCATCGTCTTCGTCCTTTGCGAATTCAACCGAAAAGTTTTTTTGCTCGTAACTGTGGGATTCCAATTCTTTATAGACAGCCTGTCTTTCGCCCGGGCCTTTTTTGGATTCGGCCTTGTCGTCAATTACCAGTATCCGCCATTTGTTCATTGTTTATTCCTTTGCAAGCTGTTCGATCATCGGAAGCCTAACCACTACAACGGCTTCCCCGGTTTCCATCTCGTACGTCACCCTCGTGGCCGGATCGCGATGAATCCGCTGGGCAACGATGGTTTCGGAATGTTTTGGCCTCGTCGGTTGGATAAAATTATCGAATCGATTCCGAATATCGATCGTGACAATTCCATTGCTTGAAGAAATGTTGCAAAGCACATCGACTTTTTCTCCGCAGGAATCGAAGGCTTCTGTCGAATAAATGGTATTGGACAGGAATTCTTTTACCATTTGCCGTGCGATTGGTGGAAAGACGACGAGCGCGTCGGGATCGCAGTCATCTGTGATATTGGCGTCGATATCGGGGCATCGGTAGCGATTCTCGCTGCATATCTCGCTCTTCCATCTGGAGAGGTCGATCCTACCTTCTTTACTATCAATCAACCTTCGCCACTCTTCATCGCTCGTTCCTCTTTCAAGGAATTCTGCCACGTCGTTGATTGAATAGATGAAGTCTTCGTGAAAGCTGCTCGCCAACGAGTTTTCGCCAAACAAAGACCGCTTTATTTCACGAATTAGTTGATTCCGCTCGTCGTTTCCACCTGTTGATGCATTTTTTGCAAGCGTGATGCAAGCATTCATTGTTTCTACGTGACGCCTGACGTCGAAACAAGTGTCAACCGCGCCTGTGACGATCAAAACATCCATCTCCTCGAGTGATTTTTTGATCTGATTTAGATACGACAATATTTCGTCGATTGCAATTTCACCGGACTTGATAAGTCGCTGACGAAAAAACCCGTGGTGTGCGCTATCCATATCGGCGCCGATGGTCATGATCAGGAAAAACAGCGCGCTTCTGGTCTTGTTGGCGGTTAGTCCAAAAACCGTTGCATATGCAATAACGATGTGAGAGACGGCGACCTTCATCTGCGCATCAGTCACCCGCGTATTGAGGCTATTCGAAATCAAAAGATCGCGCGGAGAGAAGAAGTCAAAACCCGCCCGCTTGAGCAGTGTGGCCGCCACGATCATCGCACGTAGGGAAAGCGCTCCCTTAACCTTCGACAACGACACGATCAACACACCTGTCGTTGCTTTGGCTTGCTCCTCAGTCGCTAACAGAAGCACTAGACACCCTAGCATCTCGATTTCGCGCTCGGAATCGTCTTGTTGGCTTTCGATGAGATCGGAAAGCAACATGTTTAAACGCATCACAATCTTTTCGTTGTCGAGGTCGTCAAAAAAAAGAAGAACCTGTGAAGACAGAAGTTCGATCTTAGCCCGGCGCCACCGTTCTTTCTTAAATTCTTCGATGCTTTCGTCTTCCGGCCATGGGCTCCTCGCGACTTTATCCCCTACCTCCATGTAGGATGTCGTTCGCATGATTTCGATCACCGTGGCAGCCAGCCCCGTGCTAGTGGAATGATCGATCCAATACCTGTCTGGGTCTGCCTCGGTTTTCCATTCCTTGCCGAAGGTAATCTTGCGGTTCTCAGGCAGTCGAGATGGCTCCAACCCATGCGAAAACCAATCGGAAGCGATCGGCCGATGCTGCCACTTCTGTTTCCATGACGTCAGCTCTCGAGACACTTCATCGCTGAGCGCGGCTTTCGACATATCGCTGATGTGCTCAATAGCACGGCACAAGGGGCACGTCCTAGCGTTGCCGAGCGTCGGAACATCCCAACGCCAATAGTAATGATGCGTATCTTCACTGCTCTGATTGATGATCAGCTGTCTGTATAGCGGCAAGCCCGTACGATTGACTAGACAAAGATGAATTACTTGCTTTGCAGTAGCGTTAAAAATCAGTTGCTCAAGCTCACGTTGAACTTTTCCGGTTAATACACCATCGTCTAGTAGTACTACGCTTTGGTTCTTTTTTGTTACTCTTTCGCTTTCCAGAATGCTGCGGATTCGATCGTAGGTCAACGATGGGATCCTAATAGAAGTTTGGGCGTGCTGGCCCAGAAAATGCACGGGGATGAAATGCGTCGGAATGTTATCCACGGAACCGACGGTTTCCGCGTATTTCTTAAGTATCCTGACGATCCTCTCGGTCACCTCATGCGATGGATAAACGACAATATCGACGTTTTTTTTTCGTTTCAGATACACGAATTTCTCGATCAGCCACTGGATGATCGGTCCCTTGTCCCTGCTTTCCAGCTCGATGGCGCGATCAAGATTTAGGGTGATCAGATCGTGATGCTTGCCGTCCGACCAATGGCCCAGTTTCATCACTTTCAGGCCGATCAGATGCTCGTAGGTTTCCTTCGGTGCCTGGCCGTAGAGCGGTTTGGTAAACGCCTCCCGGCCTTCCTTCCTGTCAGGGCGATCGAATCGCCGGATCGGGATCGCCTTCATGCCCCCTCTGCCGATGTACGGAGTTTCAGGAATACGCTCGTACTCTAGCTTGTGCTTGGGCCGCGAGGATACCGTATACGGCTTATTCGCCCAGTTCAGCGCGAATCGGGAGGCAGAGGGGAGCGGCGCGGTCGGGGACTGTCCGCTGCGCTTGTCTTCGAAATTTGGATGGCGGAGCAGATAAATGCATTCGTGGCCTGATCGCTCTATTTTTTCTGTCGTGCTGCCAGTGACGTAAACCGATCCGACAAATACCATCAAGGCGTCGGCGTCTCTTCTCTGCGACCGCGCTTCCAGGGATAATCTGGCCTCTCTCGGCAGCAAATTGACCATCAAACCGTCGGCGTCGATGCATTCGGCGTCCGCGGAATGCAGGTGCCACGTCCGGCGCAGAGCGCGCATCGCCGCTAGGAATCGGACCGGATCCACTAGTGCTTGGCTCAAGTCAAGATATCCGTTCAGAGTGACTTCCGGATTCCCTTTCCGGTCTCTGGACCAAATGATCTTTTCCTGGATCAGGGGGGTGCTTATCGCTTTTTTCGCGGCCGGCCTTCTGCCCTTTGCGACCGGCTTGTCCTTGACGATGTCGTGCCAAAATACCTCGGAATCTCTCTCTTTCAGCGCGTTATAGATATTCGCTGCCTCATCCCGCACGACCCGCTCGGTGAGTTCGCGGTCGTATTCGAAGCCGATGTCCTCCCTCATCCTTTTCATGGCGTAGCACTTGATCAGCCAATCGCTGGTGATCACCCTGATTTCGATTGGGCTGCGCCGCGCGCAGCGTAGTTTCTGTGCCTCAACCACACTCGCGATGGTGAGCGCTTGCACGAAACTGATGTCGGCAATCGTCCACACGACGGTAGTTCCCTCATTGCCTTCGTGGTCCTCGACGATACGCCGATACCACTGAAGGACATGC
>JAGNNB010000462.1 GCA_017990865.1 Lysobacteraceae bacterium | reverse complement strand
ATCGCCGAGGTCCGCGGGCGCGCGCGGCGCATAGCGCCTTCGTTGCGGATCGTCGTACGGCGCCCAGAATTCGCCGCCGGTGATCGCCGCCATTTCGATATTGAAGGAGAGATAGCGCGGATCGATTCGAGCGATCCGCGTCCATTCGCTCGGCCGGAACGTCGGCGTGTCGGCGCCGCTCTCGACGGCCTGTGCCGTGATCGCTGCCGCGATCGACAAAATCGCCGCCAACGCAGCGCGCAACGGCAATCGCATTCGAAATCGCATCGTGTGCACGCTCCGGCTTCGGGAAGGCTTTCGTTCGTCGGCAGATGGATCCACGAATATGCGATTCGCGCGATCGAGCATTGCGCGAGCATACAGAGGTCGAAGAGCAGTAGGCTGGGCATCGACCCAGCCCTTCGGCGAAACGCTGTGCTGGGTATAGAACACACAGCCTAAGTTGCAGGTCGAACGCTTCTGCATGCGCGCGAAAACGTTTCCGAATCGATCATGCGCTCATCGGTTACGCCCGATGCGTCGCGGATAGCCGATGGCATCGCTATCGCGATGCGCAACGCTCATGTCATCGATTCGTCATGCCGCACCGCACCATCGCGCAATTTTCGTCGATTCGGCCGGGATCGCTCGTCGAAGTGTGCGCTACGTCGTGGGCGTGTTGACCGCCCCGGAACGACACGCTAGCGTACGGCTTGGCAAAGGGGAGGTCCCCCACACGGACCCAATGCCATGTGATTGTCGCTCTCTCTCTGCCCGGCCGTGCGGCCGCGGTGGACAACCACCTTTCATCCCAAGGAAGCAGGTCATGATTAATCGCTTCGGCAAGACCGGTCGTATGCTGTTCCCGGCTATGGCTTTGCTCGTCGTCGGCATGCAAGCCGATGCCAGCACTCTGAATCAAAACGTCTCCTGGACCGTCGATCGCACCGCCACCACGGCCAAATACCGCATCGTCGCTTACGGCGATTCCATCTACGCCGGCTACAACGGTTCGATCACCAACGCCGCGAGGTATTCGGCGCCCACCGTCGACGCGGAATATCTGTCGGCGTTGTGGAATTCCGATATCGAAAGCATTCGCCGCGCGAAATCGGGCGCGGTCGCGTCCGATGTCTACAACAACAAGATCGTCGCCGAACGCTCGTACATGCAGGCCGCCAACACCCGCGTGGTGACGTTCGAAATGTGCGGCAACGATGGCCTGCAAGCGCGCAGCAGCTTCAAGGGCCAGACCGGCACCTGCAATTACAACGTGCTGACCACGGCGGTGAACAACTGCAAAACCTACGTCGCGGCGGCGATGAATTACATCAACGCCAACGCCTATTCGGGCGTGAAGTTGAAAGTCATCTCGAACCTGTACTACCCCGGCTACAACGCCGACAACGTGCTGAGCTCGTGCAACGACCCGACCACCGGCGCCAAGGTGAATCTGCGCGACAAGTTCCTGCCGGCGATCGCGCAAATGAACTACTGGATGTGCGAATACGCCCGCCAGAAAGGCTTCAAGTGCGCCGATAGCTTCGCTCAGTACATGGGCGCGGATTACGACAGCAACGGCGACGGTCAGATCGACTCCGACGCCCTGCGCTACGTGACCGGCGAAACCGAAGCCAGCTACCTCGGCCGCATCACCGGCACGCTGAAGCCGACGCTGCGCGACGCGAACACGCACTTCGTGTCCTCGTCCAGCAGCTTCGACTACATCCAGTCCGACGATACGCATCCGACCTACACCGGCGGCACCGTTTCGGCGGGTCTGTTCGGCGGCAGCACGGGTACGGGCGCGCCGCGCTACACGTCGTTCGCGGGCGGCAAGAGCCCGATCTGGAACGCCTACGGTCACGAGCGCATGGGTTGGGCGTTGTCGACGCACAGCCCGCCGGCGCCGTAACCGCACGACGGATGCTCCGATGGGTGATCGCCTGCCCTCCAACGCCTCGCCGCCCGACGATTCGGGCGGCGACGGCGTGCGTGTCGCCCGCACCGGTCGGCGCGGGCGCGCGTCGTGGTACAAGGCGTTCGCGCTGGCGCTGATGGTCTGCGCCGGAGGCTATCTCATGACCCAGCATCTCTCCGCATCGGCCAACGGCGAGGACGGCGAAGCCGCACCCGCTACCGCATCCGAAACGCCGACCGTGGCGCATCGTCCGGTCGTCGCGCGTCCCGCGAAGCCGCTCGAGAATCAGAACATCGATCTGGCCGATTGGAATCAGGCCGGTTACATCAAACCCGGCGACCCGGTACCCACCGCCGGCGAAGTGATCGAGCGTCTGCACGAGGCCGGTATTCGTTCCGGCATCGGCGCGTTCAATCCGCCGGGCACCAGCCCGCCGCTGAAGGGGCTGGCGGTGCCGCCGGATTTCGAATTGCCGCCGGGTTATGTGCGACACCATCAAACCACCGACGACGGTCAGGACATCGAAGCGATTCTGATGTTCTCGCCCGACTTCGAATTCTTCGACGCCGCGGGCAATCCCATCGCGATCCCCGAAAACCGCGTGGTGCCGCCGGAATTGGCGCCGCCCGGCATGGCGATCCGTCCGATCCAGATTCCGCGCCCGTTATAATCCGCGGCCGCACCCTGTCGCGCAGCCACTTCCGATTCGAGCATGAGCCTTTTTTCTCGTCCAAGCTGGCGCATGGTCGCCGGCATCGTCCTCACTGCGCTCCTGTTGGGCGTGTATGCGCGCGGCGGCATGGCGTATCCGCTCGGCTTCATTTTATTGGTGCCCTGGTTGCTCACGCTCAACGCCAGCCGAAGCTTCCTGGGCGCGTTGGTCAATGGCTGGTTGATGAGCATCGGAATGGTCGCGGCCGCGTTCATGTGGCTCGGCGTCTCGATCGACACGTTTTTCGGCGTCGGCGAATACAACGGCATACTGATCCTGCTGGCTGCCGCGCCGTTTTTCCAACCGCAAATCCTGCCGTTCGTGCTCTCGCGCTATCTGGTGGGCACGCATCACGGCCCGATCCTGCGCGCGGTGGCGGGCGCATCGGCGTGGGTCGCGGCCGAATGGCTGGCTCCCAAGCTTCTGGACGACTCGATCGGCTATGGGGTCCATCCG
>JAGNNB010000461.1 GCA_017990865.1 Lysobacteraceae bacterium | reverse complement strand
CCGACCGATCGATCACTCGTTCGATTGCGATCGTTCGATTGCGTTAGCATGCGCGGAGGCGTCGACGCACGGCGCCTCCGCCGCCCCAGGAGACCCGCGCATGCGCGACACCGCCGATTGGACCGCTGCGTCCGTTCCGTTGGAGACGATGGAGATCGAAGTCGTTTTCTTGTTGGAGCCGACGTTCTACACCGGCGACCCGAACGACCACACCAAATTCAACGACCCGCAATACCAAGCCGCCTTGCCGATGCCCGTCTTCCCGCGCACCGTCGAGAGCATGGCGCGCACCGCGGAGGTCGTCGGGCACGAGCCGGAGTTGCTGACCTACTACGCCGAGATCCTTCGCCTCGCGCGCGAACTTCGCGGCGATTTCAACGCCGTCAGTCATTATTTCTGGCTGCGTCTGTGGCTGTGGCACTCGGAGCGCGACGACAGCATCTCGTTTCCGTGGTACGACACGCTATCGGAAATGCGCCCGTTCATCCGCTGGCTGGAGGTCGAGGACGAACGCACGTTTTTCGATGGCGATCAGGGGTGGGAACTCTACGGCGCCAAACGCGATGGCCGCGTCCATCTTCGGATGACCGACGGCGAGGATGAGGAATTCGCGAATATTTCTGTGCCGCGCGCACCGCTCGCGCTCGCCGCGCAGCAGGTCGAACAACGAGCCGATGCGATCGTCGCGTCGCTGACGCGAGAGATCGGCTTCGACGCGTGGAGCGCGCATCGCCGCGACAACCCGTTGGCGAGCGCGCACTGAGCCGTTGCCGCTAGCGCGCCGTCAGCGCCTCGGGCGGCAAGACGATCTCGGCGCTGTCGGTAAACACACGCCAGCGCGTGGGATCGACGCCCGCGAAGGCCGCGCGATAACGGGCATGATCGCGCGACTGGCCGGTCACGTCGCGAATCCAGATCGCGAGCACGCGATCGGGATATTCGCGCGCCAAGGTCGCGTAGATTTCCGGATCCTGTTCACCCGAGTCGCCGATCATCACGAATCGCCGTTGCGGGAAATCCGCGATCAGGCGTCGAATGGTCTTCAGCTTGTGCGTGCGCGTGCCGCCGGTTTCCCCCGCTTTTTCGCCGAAAATTTCGCGGCCGATCGCGATATCACGCAAATGCAGGCTTCCTCCCGGGAAACGCTCGGCGTCGAGGAAATCGGACAACGTCGCGTGGAGTTGATGCGGGCCGCCCGAGACGTAATGCACGCGCAAATCGGCGCGCTCGTCCGCGAATGCGCGATAACGCGCGGCCATGCCGTTCACGGCGACGAAAGGACGCACGAAGGTGTTGAGCAGCAGTTCGCGTCGATCCAGCACCTTCGAATCCTTGATCGTATCGTCGATATCCGACACCAGGGAAATCCCGGCCTGCGGCACCCGCAATGCGCGGCCGATCACGGGCGATCCGCGTTCGCTGCCGTCGTTCGCGAGCAACACGCCGCGCACCGTCACCCACATCGGGTCGTCCGTCGCCGTGGGCGGCAACGTCAATTCGGCGCCGCTGCGCCCGGCGCTGCCGGTACGCGGCAAACGGTAGGCGCCGCCGTTCGCGTCGAAGATTCGGACGGTCTTGCCGCGTTCGGAATCGGCTCGAAACCACTGCGTTCTGGCGTCGAAGCGCGCGCGCTGCTCTTCGTCCAAGGCATCGCGATCGAGTTTCAGATAACGCGCCAGCAAGGTTCGTGCGCCGGGGCGCGTCTCGCGTTCGTACACCCAGGCGTCGATGCGCAGCGCAAGATGCCCATCGGCGAGAACGCGTACGGTCGTGGGATACAGCGCGAGACGCTCGTCGGTGGCTTGCGGCGCGGGTGCGGCGGCGTTCGAGACGATCGTCGCGGATAAGCCCACCAGCGCAAGCGCGCAGGCGGCGCTGCGCGCGCGGAACGAGACGCGAGCGCTCCACGAAACGATGTGGCGTAGCGTGCGGATTGCGATCGTGCGGTTTGCGATCATGCGGATTACGATCGCGCGAATCACGACCGCGCCTCTTCGTTCCCGCCAGCGCCATGGCCGTCCGCGATGCCGACATCGGCGCGCGTCTCGGCGCTGCGGGCGCGACGCATCAGCATCGCGCGCAGGTCGTCGAGCACGACCGGCTTGGTCAGATAGTCGTCCATGCCCGCATCCAGGCATTTCTGGCGATCTTCCGACATCGCGTTCGCGGTGAGCGCCACGATCGGCATACGCGAAAGGCCTTCGACACGCTCGATCTCGCGTCGCCGACGCGTGGTGTCGTAGCCGTCCAACCGCGGCATTTGGCAATCCATCAATACGATGTCCCATTCGGTTCGGCGCATCGAGTCTAAAGCATCGGCGCCGTTGGAAACGCAGGACACATCGCAGCCTTGGCGTTCGAGCATCAATTTCACCAAAGAAGCGTTGAGCAGATTGTCTTCGACCACAAGCACACGAATGCCGACATCGTTCGCCGTAAGCACCGCCCGATCGGACATTCGTTCGATACCGTTCGATTCGTTCACATGCGACTCGGTCGCAGACGATTCTTCGGTGCTGCAATCGGCTGCATCGCATTCGGTCAGATTGCCCTCGACGAGGCCATACTCCGCTCGACCCGCGTCCGTCGCATCCCGCGTCGCATCACCTGACAACGGCGTTCGCGGGCCGGAATCCATAGGCAGCGCTTGTTCCGCCGCCGCATCGGCGTAGGGAATCCGAAGCCGAAAACGACTGCCGTGCGGCGACGCGCCGACGACATCGATCGTTCCGCCCATCAGTCCCGCGAGATCGCGCGAAATCTTCAAGCCCAATCCCGTGCCCGGATGCGTCCGCGCGCTGGAGGCGTCGATCTGCAGAAAGGCGTTGAAGATGCGCTCGCGTTCGCTTTCGGGGACGCCGGGGCCGGTATCGACGATATCGATCCGCAGCGACGGCCCGGAGCCTTCGATCCGCTCGCCGCTCACTTCGATACGCACTTCGCCTTCGTCGGTGAATTTCAAGGCATTGCCGACCAAATTCACCAGCACCTGCCGCAAGCGCGCGCGATCGGCGAGGATCCACTCCGGCGCGCCTTCCGCAACATGCGATGTCAATCGCAGGGACTTGCAG
>JAGNNB010000057.1 GCA_017990865.1 Lysobacteraceae bacterium | reverse complement strand
ACAGCGCCGAAGCGCCGCGCACGAAGGCGGTGGGCAGCATCGCGGTTTCGATGCGATGGCCGGCGATGGTGTCGCCTTGCAGAAGACGCAGGGCTTCCCAACTCGGGTTGACGGTCTCGCCGCCGAACGGATCGAAGCCGGTGAGCAAGACGGTGCGCGAGGGCGACATGACGACGAGAGCCCGATCAGCGGAACACGATGACGTACATCAACGCGATATTGCACAACAGCAGCAGCGCGCCGGTGCGCCATTGCGCGCGGATCACGCCGTACGGATCGCGCAGTTCCAATAATGCCGCGGGCACGAGATTGAAATTCGCCGCCATCGGCGTCATCAGTGTGCCGCAATAGCCCGAGAGCATGCCGATCGCCGCCATGGACGCTGCGTCGGCGCCGTGCAATGTCACCAGCAGCGGCAGGCCGATGCCCGCGGTCATCACCGGGAACGCGGCGAAGGCATTGCCCATGACGATGGTGAACATCGCCATGCCAAGCGCGTAGGCGACGACGACCAGGAACGCGTTATCGACCGGAATCACATGCCGCACCACGCCCGAGACCGCATCGCCCACTCCTGAGGCGGTGAATACGCTGCCCAGCGTCGCCAGCAGCAACGGCAACAACGCGGCCCAGCCGATGGCATCGACCAAGCGTCGCGACTGTTCCAGCGCCGCCGTCGGCGCCTGCCGCAGGCTGATGCAGGCGGCGATCAGCGCGATGGAGCAGGCGAGGGCGAGCGAACTCAGCGTCGCCGCGTTCGCGTTTTCGAACAACGGCTTGCCGTCGATCGCGATGCGGCCGAGCGCGAGCGTGCCGACGAGTGTGATCGCCGGGATCAGCAACGCGGGCCAGAACAAGCGATGCCCGAACCGTGCAGCGTCGTTGCGTTTGTCCTCGGGATTGCTGTCGTCGTAGCGACCGCTGCGCAAGCCGCCGAAGCCGGCGATCAGCACCAGTACGACGACGCAAACGCCGACGGCGCGCGGCGGCATGCGCTCGGCCGCGAACAACAGAAACGCGAGCAATGCCCAAAACAGCGCGGTGGTATGGCGTCGCGGATTGCCGCGGTCGCGCAGGCCGCGCCACGCCAGCGCCGCGAAATACGCGCCGAGCAGCCAATACACCCAGGTCAGGCCGATCATGCGCGTTCTTCAGCGGCGATTTCGGACACGTTCGCCTCATCGGTCGGCTGCGCGCGCTCTTGCGCCGACGCTCGCGCGCTCCGTGCGATACGTCGCTCCATGCGATGGATGCGCCAAGCGTGGATCGCGAACGCGCACAGCGCGGTGGGAATGCCCCATAGCGCGATTTGCAGCGGTTCCAACGCGATGCCGTTATCGGCGAAGAAGGCCTGGATCAACAGCACCGCGCCGAAGGCGATGAAGATGTCTTCGCCGAAAAACAGACCAACATTGTCGGTCGCGGCTGCCATCGCGCGGATGCGCTCGCGCTCGTCCTGCGATAAGGCGCCGTGCGCCGTTTCCGCGGCGGCTTCGGCCATCGGCGCGATCAGCGGCCGCACCGTCTGCGGATGTCCGCCGACACTGGTCAGCCCCAGCGCGGAGAGCAGTTGGCGCAGGAACAGGTACGCGATCAGCAAGCGACTCATGGTCGCGCCGCGCAACCGCGCGACCCAAGCCTGCGTGTGTTCTTTCAACCCATGTCGCTCCAACAAGCCGACCACCGGCAACGCGATCAAGAACAGCAACAGGAAACGCTTTTCGGTGAATGCCTTGCCGACGATATCCAAAATCTCCAGCGGCGAGCGTTTCGCCGCGAGGCCGGTGATGAAGCCGGCGGTCATCACCACCAGCGCCGGATTGAGCCGCAACGCGAAGCCGAGGATCACCGCCAACACGCCGAGCAATGGCCAATAGTTCACGATCTCGCCGGTCATGGCGTCGCGCTCGTCGGGGTCATGCTCATGGAGGGTGCGCTCATCGGGGCCGCGATACGAAGACCCGCGCGATCGAGTCGATCGCGCACGGCCTGCGCGACGACGACCGCATCGTCGCGGTCGCCGTGCAGGCAGAGCGTATCGGCGCGCAGCATCAACGGACGGCCGCGTTCGTCTTTCGCCAAGCCCATGCCGGCGAGCAGAAACGCGCGATCGGCGACCTCTTTCGGCTCGGCGATCACCGCGCCCGCTCGGCTGCGCGGCAACAAGCGACCCTCGGTGTCGTAGCCGCGATCGGGGAAGACTTCGTGCACGACCCGCAATCCCGCATCGGCGGCGATCGCGAGCAGCGCCGAGCCCGACAGCCCGAACAGCGGCAGCGTGGGATCGAACGCTCGGATCGTGCGCACGACCGCGACCGCGACCGCGACCTCAACGTCTTCGGCCGCGCGGTTGTAGAGCGCGCCATGCAGTTTGATGTGAGAGACAGCGACGTTTTCCTCGGCGGCGAGCGCGGCGAATGTCGCGAGTTGCTCGGCCACGCTGCGGGCGATGGCGTCGGCGTCGTCGCCGGTTTCGCGGCGGCCGAAATGTTCGCGATCGACGTAACCCGGATGCGCGCCGGCGGCGACGCCGTGCGCGGCGCACAGGCGCAAGGTCGCGCGGATCGTGGCCGCGTCGCCGGCATGCGCGCCGCACGAGATATTCGCGGAAGAGATCAACGGCACCAGCGCGGCGTCGTTGCCGCAGCCTTCGCCGAGATCGCAATTGAGATCGATGCAGTGCATGCGGCTCCGGGCGTTCGATGCGAAGGGGTGAGTGCGGGGTCCAGCCGCGCGAATCAGCTGCGCGGGTGCGCGTCGAGCGCACGGTCGATCGCCCATTCTAGCCGCGCGATCTCGGCGCGACGCCGCTGCCATGCGTTCGCTGCCGTGGCGCGATCCACCGCCTCGAAGCGCAGCGCGTCGCCTGCGCGGCATTGCGCCAAGTGCGGCAGGTCGGCGGCGATGACATGGCCCAAACGCGGATAGCCGCCGACGGTCTGCGCGTCGGCGAGCAAGACGATCGGACGGCCGTCGGGTGGACATTGCACCGTGCCTGGCGCGACCGCCGCCGAGACTTGCTCGGGCAACGCCAGCGGCGATGCGTCGCCGTCCAGACGCAGGCCCTGACGATCGCTGCGCGGGTCCACGCGCCAGACGCGGTCGCGCAGCGCGCTGGCGGCGTCGCAGGCGGGCAAGAAGCGGATCGGCGCATCGCGCGAGATGGTCGCGTCGAGCGAGACCCACCACGCGGGTGCGTGCGCCGCAGTGGCCTTGATCGGCGGATGCGCGCCGAGCGGCAAGCGGTCGCCCGCACGCAATGCGCGGCCGTCCAACCCACCGAAAGCGCCGCGCAAGTCCGTACTGCGGCTGCCGAGGACCGGCGGCGTGTCGATGCCGCCCGAGAGCGCCAACCACGCGCGCACACCGTCGCGCAGTGCGCCGATGCGTAAGCGACCGGCAGGCAGCGTCACCGGACGGCCGCCGGGTACGGGAAACGCATCGCCGTCGCGCGTCTCGAACCGCGCCTGCACAGCCGCGCCGCACAGCGCGATGCGGAGCGGCCGCGCGAAATCGAGCGTCGGTCCGGTCATCGCGATTTCCAACACCGCCGCGTTCGCCGGATTGCCGACCAAGCGATTCGCGAGCGCCGCGCTCGCGGGATCGAGCGTGCCCGCAGCGCCGACGCCGATATGCCGCCAACCGTAACGGCCGAGATCCTGCACGCAGGTCAACGCTCCGGGCGCGACGACCTCGACGACGGTCGTGGTTTCGGCATCGATGCGCGATGCGTTCATGCGACCGCACTCATACAGCAGCGCTCGCCGCTGCGAAGGCGGCGTCGTCGATCGCGACGAAACGCACGCGGTCGCCGGGTGCGAGCAAGGACGGCTCCATGCGCAGCGGATCGAACAAGCGCAGCGGCGTGCGCCCGATCAAGCGCCAACCGCCCGGGCTTTCGCGCGGATAGAGGCCGGTCTGCGCGCCACCGATGCCGACGCTGCCGGCGGGCACGCGCGTGCGCGGCGTCTTGAGCCTGGGCAACGCGAGCGCGGGGTCGAGACCGCTGAGATACGGGAACCCCGGCGCGAAGCCGATCATCGCGACGGTGTAAAGCGGCGCGCTGTGTCGCGCGATCAAGGCCTCCGGCGCGAGCCCGAGTTCCATGGCGGCGGCATCCAAGTCTTCGCCGAACGCGCCGCCGTAGCGCACGGGAATTTCGATCGTTCGCGAGACGCGCAAGATCGTCGTCGATTCGACATCCTGGCGGCATTGCGCTTCCAGCCAATCGCGCACGGTGTCGGGATCGGCGCGCATGCCGTCGAAGTACACCGCGAGGCTCGCGTACCCGGGCGTCAGATCGCGCAACCACTCCGGCGAAGCGCTGCGGATGCGCGCGGCGAGCGCGTGGACGCGCGGGTTGCATGTCGGATCGGCCGCGTCTCCAAGATGCACCAGCCAGGCATCGTCGGCGAGCGTTTCGAATGTCGGTGACGGGTTCAATGTGAAAGCGAGTAAAAACCCGGCCAACGGCCGTTGTTGCGATCCACCCAACGGATCACCGCCCAGTACCAGTACGCGGAGGGTAGAAAGCAGGCGGCACCGATCAGCGCCCAAGGCGTAATCAGCGCGAGCAGCAGGCTGATCCCGACGAGGAATGCGCAAGACCAAAAAAACGCGAGCGCCATTTTGCGCGAAGACAAACCCCACATGCCGAGTTTGATCAACGGTGGCGGATTCGGAGGCAGCGGCGGAGGCGTCGCCATGCGATAGGTTCCTTGCGTTGCGGTACGAGAATCAGAGGGCGCTCAACGCGCCGCGCAGCGTTTGCACGCGTTCGATCAGCGCTTCCGGCGAATAGGATTGCGCGCTGGCCGTGCCCCAGACCGGACGCGGCCACGCGATGTCATCGCGATAGCGCGCGATAATGTGCACATGCAACTGCGGCACCTGATTGCCAAGCGCGGCGACGTTGAGTTTGTGCGGTCGCATGGATGCCTGCAAAGCGCGCGCGGCGCGATCGATCTCGCTCATCAACGCGGCTTGCTGCGCGGGGTCGAGGTCGGTAAGTTCGGTCGCGTTCTCGACCCGCGGCACCAGAATCAGCCACGGATGATGCGCGTCGTCCATCAGCCGCACCTCGCACAGCGACCAGTGTTCGAGCGGGTGGGTGTCGTCGGCCAACTGCGGATGCAGATGCCAGCCGGGCGGTGCGGGATGGCCATGTCGCGTCATCGCAGATGCTCCTCGAAAAAATCGACCGTGCGCGACCACGCCAACGCCGCGCTTTCGGCGTCGTAATCCTCGCGTTCGTCGCAATTGAAGCCGTGACCGGCGGGATAGAGATGAACCGTCGCTTCGGGGTGATGCAGGCGATGCTTCTCGACATCTTCCGGCGGAATCAGCCGGTCGTTTTCGCCGAAGTGGAACAGCATCGGCGCCAACGCGGGTTCGCCCAGAAACGGCACGCTGCGCCCGCCGTAGTACGCGACCGAAGGCAGATGCAGGCGCGTGTTCGCCAGCATCGCCACCGTGCCGCCCCAGCAGAAACCGACCGCGCCGATGCGATGGCCCGACTCGCGCAGCCAACGCGCGGCCGCGCCGACGCTCTTGAGCGCGCGCTCGAAGCCCAATTGCGCGGCATAGTCGCGGCCTTGCGAGACACCGGCCTCGTCGTAGCGAAGCTGAACATCGGGGCGGATCGGATCGAATAGCGACGGCGCCATCGCGGTAAAACCGGCGCGGGCGAAGCGATCGGTCACGGCGCGGATATGCGCGTTGACCCCGAAAATCTCCTGCACCACCACCAGCGCGCCGCGCGGCGGGGCGTCCGGCCGCGCCAGCCACGCGCGGATCGGGCCGTCGGATGTCGTCAGCGGGATCCACTCGCCCATCGTCGTTCTCCTCAGCGATGCCTAAGCCCGCATCCTAACGCTGTCGGCGGGCGACCGGGCGCGGTGGGCTGCGGGCGGGCTGTGAACAGGCTGCGACAGGGCGGGGCGGTATACTGCGCGACCTTCCTGTTCGCGTATCCGGGCCGTGCGGCCCGACGATCCTTCATGTCCAAGTCCAACGCCGGCGCCACCGCCGCTACCGCCGTCCATGGCCGCAAGGTCGGCTTCGTCAGTCTCGGCTGCCCCAAGGCGCTGGTCGATTCCGAACGCATCCTCACCCAGTTGAAGGTCGAGGGTTACGACATCGTCCAGAGCTACGACGACGCCGACGTGGTGGTGGTGAATACCTGCGGCTTCATCGATTCGGCGGTGGCCGAGTCGCTGGACGCCATCGGCGAAGCCATCGCCGAGAACGGCAAGGTCATCGTCACCGGCTGCCTGGGCAAGCGCCCGGAACAGATTCGCGAGGCGCACCCCGACGTGTTGGCGATCACCGGCCCGCAGGATTACCAGAGCGTCATGAAAGCGGTGTACGCGGCGCTGCCGCCGACGCACGACCCGTTCGTCGATCTGGTGCCGCGCAAATTGGCGGACAACGACAACGACATCGGCATCAAACTCACGCCGAAGCATTACGCCTATCTGAAAATTTCCGAAGGCTGCAATCATCGCTGCAGCTTCTGCATTATTCCGTCGATGCGCGGCGATCTGGTCTCACGCCCGATCGACGAGGTGCTGCGCGAAGCCGAAAAACTCGCGATGGGTGGCGTGAAGGAATTGCTGGTGATCTCGCAGGACACCAGCGCCTACGGCGTCGATACGAAATACGCCGAGCGCACATGGCGCGGCAAGGCGTATCAGACGCGCATGAAGGCGCTGTGCGAGGGCTTGTCGGAACTCGGCCTGTGGACGCGTTTGCACTACGTCTACCCGTACCCGCACGTCGACGACATCATTCCGCTGATGGCGGACCGCAACGCCGACGGCATGCCGAAACTGCTGCCGTATCTGGATATTCCGTTCCAGCACGCCAGCCCGCGCGTGTTGAAATTGATGAAACGCCCGGGCGCGGTGGACAAAACGCTGGAGCGCATCCAGCGCTGGCGCGAAACCTGCCCGGACATCACCGTCCGCAGTACGTTCATCGTCGGTTTTCCGAGCGAAACCGACGCCGAGTTCGAGGAATTGCTGGATTTTCTCGACGATGCGCAACTGGACCGCGTCGGCGCCTTCGCCTATTCGCCGGTCGAAGGCGCAGCCGCGAATGCCTTGCCCGATCCGGTGCCGGAAGACGTGAAGCAAGAACGTCTCGCCCGCTTCATGGAGCGGCAGGCGGCGATTTCAGAAGCCAAGCTCGCCGACAAAGTCGGCAGCGTGCAGCGTTGTTTGGTGGATGCGGTGGACGGCGATCTCGGGATCGCGCGCTCGATGGCCGACGCGCCGGAGATCGACGGTCTGGTGCAGATTCAGAATGCGCGCGAAGCGGGGCTGCAGCCGGGCCGGTTCGTCGATGTCGAGATCATGGGCAGCGACGAGCACGATCTCTACGGCGAGGTCGTACTCGACGACTGATGGCGAGGCGCGGATGAGCAAACGACGCTTCGTCGCGCCACCCCGGGCCGAGGTCGATCCGGCGCGGTTCGCGCATCCGATCTTCGCCGGCTACGCCGCGTTTCGCGACTGGTTCGTATCCGATGCGTGGCCGGATGTGGAGGCATTGAACGCAGCGATGCCGTTGCCCGACAAACGTTTCGCGACGCAAGACAACACGCTGCTCGGCGACGGCATGCACTACGAAACCCGCATCGGCGAAGGCGCCATCGCCACGCGTGCCGAGAACTGGCACGACCTGTTCAACGCGGCCGTGTGGTGCCGCTACCCGGCGCTCAAACTCGCGTTCAACGCGCGACAGCGCGCGCATATCGCGCTGATGGGGCCGTCGCAGCGCGACCGCGCGCAATACGCGTTGACCCAATTCGACGAAGCCGGTGCGATCGTGTGCGTGCGCGATGCCGAGCTATTGGCGCTGTGGGATCGGCATGCCTGGGATGTTTTGTTCCGCGAACGCGCCGACGCATGGCGCGACGGCGATATTCGTATCGTCGCGGTGATCGGCCACGCGCTGTTGGAAATGGCGCTGGTGCCGGCGTTGTTCCCGGTCGGCAAATGTCTGGTCGTGCAGAGCGATGCCAACGACGACGCCTGCGTCGCGACGGCGGCGGACGCGATCGGTACCGGCCGCGTTCTCAACGACCCGCTCGAACTGCGCCCGCTGCCGCTGGTCGGCATTCCGGGTTGGCATCCGGATCAAGACGAGCATTTCTATGCGACTGCCGGGTGTTTTCAGCCGGTGCGAGCGGGTAGGGTGTATCCGACGCCGTTGTGAACTTGATCTAAGTAACACCAGTTCAGAGCCTGCCTCACCAAGTCCCGTCGTCCAACCGACTGCGTTCCAATCGTTCCGGCCCCTCGGCCGCGATCGCTTCGAACGCGCTGTCCATGCGTTCGAACACATCCCAACGATCGACACCGAGTCGTTCGGCGACGGCGTCGATGATCGCCATTTCCAGCGCCGTCTCGCGTTTGCCTTTCCAGAGTTTGTCGGCCAGCGCGACGGTTTTTTCCTCGAAACGCGTGTCCTCGCTCTCCCACGCGGCATGCGAAACGCAGCAATGCGCGATTTTCGGAGCGACGCCATGGCGCAGCAGCAGCGCTTCGCCATCTGCTTCATGACGATTCCCGGGCGCATCGAGTTCCGACGGATGCAGAATCTTGCCCGCGTCGTGCACGGCGACGCCGAGTTCGATCCATTGCATGTCCGCCTCGACGCCCAACGCGCGATATTCGCGAATCAGCGCGTCCGCGGCTTCGCCGACCAGGGCGAGATGCCGCAGCAATCGGGCGGGAGCCCCGAGATGTTCGAGTAAACGGTAAGCGTCGTGTCGATCTTTCAGCATGCGCGGATTCTAACGCGGCGAAGGATGCTTGTTCCCTGCTTGTTCGCGCGCAGGGTGCGGCGGCCAATTACTCGCCGATCAGCCGCAACCCCACGCCCGGTTCGGTCGCGATCCATGTCGGCGCGGCAGCGTCGTCGCCGAGTTTCTGCCGCAGTTTCGCGACCAGAATCCGCAAATAATGCGTGTCCTGCTGATGGCTCGGTCCCCACACTTCGCGCAAGATGTGCGGTTGGGTCACGACGCGACCGGCGTGCTGCACCAACAGCGCGAGCAAGGCGTATTCCTTGCGCGACAACACGACGGGTTCGCCGCCGACGCTCACTTCGCGTCGCGTCAGATCGACCCGCAGCCTGCCGTCGTCGAAGATCGGCGGCGCATCCTGCGCGGCCGCATGCGTGCGCAGCAGCGCGCGGATTCGCGCCATCAGCTCTTGGATGCCGAAGGGTTTGGTCACGTAATCGTTGGCGCCGGCGTCGAGCGCCGCGACTTTTTCCTGTTCGTTCGCGCGCACGGTCAACACGATGACGGGTACCTGCGACCAGCCGCGCACGTCGCGGAGCAGGTCGAGGCCGTCGCGGTCGGGCAGGCCGAGGTCGAGGATCGCCAAGTCCGGGCTCTGTGTCGCCAGAATCTCCAGCGCCGTTTGCGCAGTGTAGACCGTCAGCACGCGGTAACCCTGCGCTCGCAGACTGATGTCGAGGAAGCGACGAATTTGCGGCTCGTCGTCCACCACCAGCACGCGCACGGCGGCGGCGTTCGGCGGATGCGACGACGGCGGCGCTGCCGTCGGTGGAGATGTCGGCGGAGATATCGGTTCGCTCATGCGTCGTCCTCATCCGGCGGCGCGATCGTCGGGAATTCGATGCGCATACGCGTGCCGCGGCCGTCGTCTCCGGGCAGCGCCTGCACCTCGCCGCCGTGCGCGCCGACCATGCCGCGGCAGATCGCCAAACCGAGCCCGGTACCGCCGCGTCCGCGGTCGCCGCTACGGCTGGGTGGACGGTCGATGTCTCCGTCGTTTTGTCCGGGGTCGGTGCTGTAGAACATCTCGAAAACACGCTGGCGCTCGTCTTCGCGGATGCCGGGGCCGCGATCGATCACATCGATCCGCACGCGCTCGCCGATCCGCTGCGCTTCCACGCGAATGGGTTCGTTGGGCGGCGAGAACTTCGCCGCATTCTCGATCACGTTGAACAGCGCCTGTTCGAGCAGCGCCGGATGCACCCACACCGGCGCCAGCGCGGCGTCGATCGCGGTATCGAAACGCGCGCCGGGCCGGTAGCGCTGCAAGCGCGCGATCGCCGAACCCACCAGTTCGTCCACGCCGATCCAATCGCGATGCAGACTGAGTTCGCCGTGCCCGAGTCGGGTCATATCGAGCAGATTCTGCACGTAGCGATCGAGTCGTTCGCCTTCGCTGCGGATGGTGTCGAGCAGGTCGCTCCGATCCGCCGCGTCCATCGCCGCGCCGTAGCTTTCCAGACTGCCCGCCGCGCCGATGATCGACGCCAGCGGCGTGCGCAGATCGTGCGAAACGGAAGACAGCAGCGCGGAACGCAGGCGCTCGGTTTCGTTGGCCATGCGTTCGCGCTGCAGATCGCCGACCAGACGGACGCGCGCAAGCGCCGCGCCGATGTCGTCGGCCATCTCGCGCGCCAACGCACGCCAAGGCTCGTCCGGTTCCTGCGGCTCGTGGCGACGTTTGAGCCCCAGCGTCCCCAGCGTGCGGCCGGAGGCGATCAAGGGCAGAAACCACCAGCCGTGCTCTTCGGCCGTCGCGGCCCAGCGCCAGGAATCGTCGTCCGCACCCACGCGACGCAGCGCGTGCGGTTCGCTCGTCGTCTGTTCATGCGGTCGCAACCAAACGTCGGCGTCCAAATGCCGTCGCATCATGGCGTTCGCGGTTTCGAGTACAGTGGTTTCGTCCGTCGCCGTCGCCAGCCGCTGCGCGAGATCGCGGCGCGCGTCCGCGTGCCGGTGCGCGATGCGCAAGGCGTGTACCTGCATCGTCAAACGCGAGGCCAGTCGCCCCGCGAGCAAGGCCGCCGCGAGGAACAGCGACACCTGCGCCACGCCTTGCCACGCGTCGATGTAGAAGGTGTAGCGCGGTTCGATGAAGAAGAAGTTGTAGGCGAGAAAACACAATACCGCCGTGAGCACCGCCGGTCCGGTGCGGGTGCGGGCAGCGACGATCAACACCGCGAGCATGAAGATCAGCGACAGATCGGCGTGTCCCAGCCAATGCTCCACCACGAAGCCCGCCAACACGGCGAGGCCGGTGCCCAGCGCGGCGAGCGCGTAGTCGCCGATCCGCGCTCGCGGAGGAGTATCGGCGCCGGAAAGGGGCGTGTCGTCGATCGGCATTGCGGCATTGTGCCCGTTCGGATTCGTTCGCGGCGTGCTCGCGATGTCGGACGCGCGGAATTCGCCAAGGAAACTCTGAACAATTTCAGAGTTTCCGCGCGCCAAGGATGGCGCGCTCGCCGGTTCAAGCACGCAAGTGCTTGAACCGGCGGGAGCGAGCCCGGACATGTGCCGGGCTCGCGACGTCTGAACGACGCCAGGAAGGCGTTGTTCAGACC
>JAGNNB010000460.1 GCA_017990865.1 Lysobacteraceae bacterium | reverse complement strand
CGCGTTCGCTTCGCGCAACCAGCGGGAGAACGGCGCGGGCGCACGCCGTCCGGCGGTCGCCTGGATGCGCGCGTAGACTTCCTCGCGATGCACCGCGATGTGCGCGGGCGCGTCGATCGCGATGCGCACCGGAATGCGTCGCGGTGTGAGAGCGGTCAATCGGGTCGGTTTGAAATTCACACGAACGCGCGTCGCGCCGATTTCGATATCGTCGCCGCTGTGCAGCGTCAATCGATACACGCGCTCGCCGCTGTCGAGAATTTTCGGCAATACCGTCGCGCCGCCGCAACGGATCGTCGTGGGCGCCGGCGCGAGGATGCCGATCGCGACGCAGTCGCCGTGTTTATCGGACACAGTCATGCGAATATCGTCGCCGATACAGACGGTCTGACCGATTTGGCGAGTGAACACGAGCATCGTCGCTCTCCCAGTTGGCGTCCGGCCGGAGTCGCCGAGCTATGCTGGGCGCCCGTACAATCGGCGACCCGGGACGATTTCCACCGCCGTCGAGGGGCCGAGTCGATCGTCGATGACCGATCGATAGCAAATAATTAGCGCAATATCCTGCCGTGTCAATGGCTGCGGTATCATTCCCCGACGATGAGACCGCCGCGTGGAGACGCCCTCGTGGACAAGCTCGCAGCAGCCCAGCAGATGGACAAGTACGCTCAGGCATTCGCGACCGCGATGCAGGAGACGGGCGTCCGCAACACGACCGTCGCGGTTTATCTGGGCGGATCGATCAATTACAGCAATGTCTCGCAGTGGCGGACCGGCCGTCGGCCCATTCCGGCCGAATACGCCCCGGCGCTGTCGGTCCTGCTCAACGTCCCGCCCGAGGCCATCAGCAAGGCCTACGACCAGGGGCTCCGCGCCCAGTCCGCCCTGACCACGATGGCGGTCCAGGGCGCCCGGACCGGCGTCGTTTCCGAGGGTTACGTCGCGATCGACCGTCTGAGCGAGCTGGGACGCAGCGACGGCCCGGCGCGGATCGTCCTGCCGGAGTTTCTGGTTCGGCGCAAAATCGGGCTGACGCCGCTGTCGCATTTGCGCTGGGCGTTCCAGCCGTCCCGGACCCTGGAACCCGAAATCGAGCGCCACGCCCTGGTGCTGATCGATACCTCGATCGCCCAGCCGGAGCAGGTGATCGACGGCGGCATTTACGCCTATACCCTCTGGGGCAGGCCGGATATTCGTCGCCTGACGATCCGCCGCAACGCGTGGTCGCTGATGGGCAACGGCAAGGAAATCGAGCGGATGGAAGTGCCCGAAGCGGACCTGGGTAATCTCCAGGTTTTGGGGACGGTCGTCGGCTGGCTTTGACCCGGATGGAATCGAGTGGCTAAATCCGCCTAGAATCGGGGCGACGGCCGCGGACATACGACCAGCGCAAACGCAGCGAGGCCGGGGTAGGCCGGACGAACAGGAACAGGGAGCGGGCTGTGGAAGACACAAAATGGAGTCGTTTGGCAAAAGGGCTCGCGCTCGGCGTGAGCTATTGCGGCGCGTATTTGTTGCTGTGGAGTGCGTCGTTCAATCAATGGTTTCTGCCGGCGGGGTTGCGCGCGGCGTGTCTGTTCCTGGTTCCGTATCGCTATTGGCCCTTCCTGTTCGCGGGCGATGCCGCCGCGCTGCTGGTGCTGCGGGTACCGAAGACCGATCTGTACGAACCGCTTTGGTGCTACCTCAGCCCCTTCCTGCTGGTGCTGTGCATCTCGATCGCCGTCCGCGCCATGCGCACCGCGCTGAAGGACGACCGTAACGCGCTGGTGCGACGCCTGCCGTTCCTGGCCCTCGGTTTCGCGATGTGGTCCTCGCTGTGCAACCTGACCTTGAACTTCATGCTGGGAGGCCCTCGCCCCCCGGCGGCGTTAGAGAAGTTCGTGCAATTCATGGTCGGCGATTTCCTCGGGGTTCTGATGGTGATGATCCCTTGCCTGCTCTGGCTGCGCCGCAGGCACGGCATGACCGACCCGCGCAAACTGGCGCGAGACATCTTGTTGGCGATGATCGCCACGATCACGCTGTACACAGTGGCGATCTCGGTACCGGACACCGAGCCTTCGTTCAAACAATTTTTGATGATCGGGATGGTCCTCCCCGCGGTGTTCCTGACCGTGACGCACGGTTGGAACGGCGCGGCGGCCGGGATCTTCATGGTCAACTTGGCGTTGTCGCAAACGCTCGACTACACCGGAGTCGCCGGCTACCACGACGAACTCGTGTTTTTCGTGCAGCAAGGCCTATCGATCGCCGCCGTCACCCTGCTCACGCTCGGCTACCGCATCGCCGAGAATTACGACAAGGCGCGCCACGCCGGCATCGCGCAGAACGAGGCGCTCGCGGTCGCGCAGAAATCGTTCCTGTCCTCGGAGCAGATGCTGCGCGAGCACATGCTGTACATGGCGCAGATGCAGTTGGGTTTCGACGACGAGCGCAAGGACACGGTCGAATGGTTGCGCGCGCGCGGGCACGCGCAGGCGGCGATGGATCTCAACACGCGAGGGATGTCGTTCCGACGGATGTTCGACGAACGCGCGCCGGCGCTGTATCCGATCCGGATCGAGCAGGAAGGCCTCTACGCCGTGCTCCACGCCGATGCGTTCACAAGCTTCTGGGGCGACGGTGCCGAAGTGTTCCTCGGTTACAAAGGCCAGCCCAAGCACCTGTCGGTGGACCTGCAGCTCGCGGCCTACCGCTGCATCTGCCATGCGATGGCGCTGTTGAGCGAATCGGAGCCCTCGGAATACCGCATCGGCATGCGGGTCTGGGAAACGGGCGCCCGTCGCGGTATTTCGATTTCGGTGACGGTCGAGCCCACCGCGGAACGTCGAGTGACCCAAGCCGGGGTGGCGGCGTCGACCATTCTGGATGCGCGCGTCAAAGCCTACGGCGGCCTGCTCAGGCACGAGTCGCATCGCGTGCGCGTACTGTTGTCCGAACCCGTCGCGCAAACGGCCGCGGCCCCGCAAACCCTCGCGAGCGCCTTCCCGTCCGCAAGCTGCGATATTGGCCCGGATGAGCGGCTCATCCGGGCCGATGCCATATCGCCGTAAATTTACGGCGCTCGGATCACCCATTGC
>JAGNNB010000056.1 GCA_017990865.1 Lysobacteraceae bacterium | reverse complement strand
CTCGGCTTTCTGCGCCGACAGCGCGCGCGCGGCGAAGGCATCGACCCCGTCGCTCAGCAGCAGTGCCCCGGTTTGGCCCGGATGCTCGGCGAGCATCGGTCCGATCTCGTGGTCCAGCGCGGTCGATTTCGAATCGGTGTGCGCGATGGCCGGCAGCGCGGCGCTGGGTTCGCCGGTCGCGGGCGGCGTCAGCCGGTCGGCCAACAGCGCGCCGCTGCCCACCAGCGCCAGCAGCGAAAACAGCCCCCAGGCGGCGATGCGCCGAATGCGTCCCCAAGGCTTTGCGCTCATCGTTGTCCCATCGCATCGTTCCCCATGCGGCGGAGTATCCTCGCGCGGCGGCGGCATCGGCAAGCGCTCGCCAAGCGCAGGACTGCGGCACGACGGCGCCGGCTGGGGGCGTTCGGGGCGACCGGCTACACTAGGCCATCGCCACTTTCCGCACGGAGCGCGCCATGAGCACGCCAGTCGCCCCCCTCGATCTTCGCGCCGCAGCGCCCGAGAGCGAACCCTCGCCCTTGCGCTTCGTCACCGCCGCCAGCCTGTTCGACGGCCACGACGCCGCCATCAACATCATGCGGCGTTTGATCCAAGCCCAGGGCGCGGAAGTCGTACACCTCGGCCACAACCGCAGCGTCGAGGACGTGGTCCGCGCCGCGCTGCAGGAAGACGCCGACGCCATCGCGCTGTCCAGCTACCAGGGCGGGCACGTCGAATACTTCAAGTACATGGTCGACATGTTGAAGGAACGCGGCGCCTCGCATATCCGCGTCTTCGGCGGCGGCGGCGGCACCATCACTCCGGAAGAAATCCGCGAACTGCAGGCCTACGGCGTCGAACGCATCTACCACCCCAACGACGGCATGCACATGGGGCTGGTGGCGATGATCGAGGATGTGGTCAGGCGCGCGGGCGCCGCGCGTGCCGCGCGGCCGGGAATGGGGAATCGGGAATCGGGAATCGAAAAAGCGCCGCATCCGGATTTCGGCAACGAAATCGCGATCGGCCGCATGATCAGCATGCTCGAAGACGGCGAGTTCAGCGAGAACGAACTCGCCAAGCTGCGCAAGCAGTGGACAGCGGGCGCTTCCGATTCCCCATTCCCCATTCCCCATTCCCGAATCCCCACGACGCCTGTCGTGGGGATTACAGGCACCGGCGGCGCCGGTAAATCGTCGGTCACCGACGAACTGCTCAACCGTTTCCTTGCGAGCTTTCCGGAGATGCGCATCGCGGTGATTTCGGTCGACCCGACCCGTCGCCGCACCGGCGGCGCGCTGCTGGGCGATCGCATCCGCATGAATTCGCTGCGCAGCCCACGCGTGTTCATGCGTTCGATGGCGACGCGCCGTCAACACCGGGCGACGAACGCGGTGCTGAAGGATTGCATCGCGTATCTGAAGTCTCTCGGCTACGACTTGGTCATCGTCGAAACCGCCGGCATCGGCCAGAGCGATTCGGAAATCGTCGATCTGGTCGATTTTCCGATGTACGTGATGACCAGCGACTTCGGCGCGCCCAGCCAGCTCGAAAAAATCGACATGCTGGACTACGCCGAACTCATCGTCCTCAACAAATTCGACAAACGCGGCGCCGAAGACGCCTTGCGCGACGTGCGCAAGCAATGGAAGCGCAACCGCAACGCCTTCGCCGCGAAAGACGAAGACGTGCCGGTTTATCCCACCATCGCCAGCCAGTTCAACGACCCCGGCGTGAGTTGGATGTTCGCCAACCTCTGCCGCCTGTTGCGCGAAAAAAAGTGGGGTCAGAGTCATATTTCGAATGAGGCGAATGGGGCGAGTGGGGTGCAAGGTCAGAAACATGACTCTGACCCCACTTTTTCTTCCCGCTGCGACTGGAACCCGCAGATCGATACCTCGCTGAGGGAACCCCGCGCCACCGTGCTGATCCCCGGCCAACGCGTGCGCTATCTCGCTGAAATTGCCGAACAGGGCCGCGGCATCAATCAGCGCATCGAATCGCAAGCCGATACCGCCGACCGCGCGCAATCGTATTGGCAATCGCTGCACGACCTGGGCGATGCGGCGCTGCCGAAGGCGTTGGAGTTGTATGCCGCAGACGCATTGCTCGCCGGCCCCTCATCCGGTCCTTCGGACCACCTTCTCCCCGCAGGCGGGGAGAAGGAAACAGCCACGCTCGCTTCTCCTTCTCCCCGTGACATCACTGATAAAGCTTCGGCCACACTCGCTTCTCCTTCTCCCCGCGACAGCGGGGAGAAGGTGCCCGAAGGGCGGATGAGGGGCGGCGCTTCCGCCGACCGCACCCTCATCACCCTCCGCCAACGCTACAACGCCGCCGTGCAATCGCTGTCGTCCGACGCGCTGAAACTGCTGCGCGAATGGCCGGCGCGCCTGAAATCCATCGTCGATGACGTCAACGAATACGAAGTGCGCGGCAAGACCATCCGCGTCGAAAACTACCGCGAATCGCTGTCGCATCAGAAGGTGCCGAAGATCGCCGCGCCCACGTACAAATCCTGGGGCGAGTTGCTGACCTTCCTGCAGAAAGAAAACCTGCCCGGCGAATACCCGTACACCGGCGGCGTGTATCCGTATCGCCGCACCGGCGAAGACCCGATCCGCATGTTCGCGGGCGAGGGCACGCCCGAGCGCACGAATCGTCGCTTCCATTACCTGCGCGCCGGGCAACCGGCCGCGCGTCTGTCCACCGCCTTCGACAGCGTGACGCTGTACGGCGAAGACCCCGCGCCGCGTCCCGACATCTACGGCAAGATCGGCAACTCCGGCACCAACGTCGCCACGCTGGACGACATGAAGAAGCTGTACTCCGGCTTCGACCTGTGCGCGCCCAGCACGTCGGTGTCGATGACGATCAACGGCCCCGCGCCGATCATCCTCGCGATGTTCATGAATTCGGCGATCGACCAACAAGTCGAAAAATACCTGTGCGCCGAACAACCGCGTTGGGACGCCGCGCACGACGCCATCGAAGCGATGTTCCAGGACAAGCGACGCCCCGACTACAGCGGCATGCTGCCCGACGGCAACGACGGCTTGGGTATGCGCTTGCTCGGCGTGAGCGGCGATCAAGTGGTGCCGCCGGAGGTGTACGCGCAGATCAAGGCCGACACGCTGAAGACCGTGCGCGGCACCGTGCAGGCCGACATCCTCAAGGAAGACCAGGCGCAAAACACCTGCATCTTCAGCACCGAATTCGCGATGCGGATGATGGGCGACATCCAGCAGTATTTCGTCGAGAAGAACGTCCGCAATTTCTATTCGGTGTCGATCAGCGGCTATCACATCGCCGAAGCCGGCGCGAACCCGATCTCGCAATTGGCCTTCACGCTCAGCAACGGCTTCACCATCGTCGAGTACTACCTCGCCCGCGGCATGAAGATCGACGACTTCGCGCCGAACCTGTCGTTCTTCTTCTCGAACGGCATGGACCCGGAATACACCGTCATCGGTCGCGTCGCCCGCCGCATCTGGGCGCGTGCGATGCGCGAACGCTACGGCGCCAGCGCGCGCAGCCAGATGATGAAGTACCACATCCAGACCTCCGGGCGTTCGCTGCACGCGCAGGAAATCCAGTTCAACGACATCCGCACCACGCTGCAAGCGCTGTACGCACTGTTCGACAACTGCAACAGCCTGCACACCAACGCCTACGACGAAGCCATCACCACGCCCACCGAAGAAAGCGTGCGCCGCGCCGTCGCCATCCAGATGATCATCAACAAGGAATTGGGCCTCAACTTCTGCGAGAACCCCTGGCAAGGCAGTTTCATCGTCGACAAACTCACCGACATCGTCGAAGAAGCCGTCTACAAGGAATTCGAAGCCATCAGCGAACGCGGCGGCGTACTCGGCGCCATGGACACCATGTACCAGCGCGGCAAGATCCAGGAAGAAAGCCTGTACTACGAACACAAGAAACACGACGGCAGCCTGCCGCTGATCGGCGTCAACACCTTCCTGCCGAAAGACCACGCCGGCGACATCGTCACCGAAATCGAACTGATCCGCTCGACCGAAGCCGAGAAAGCGCAGCAGATCGAAAACGTCGCCAACTTCCAACGCCTCCGCAACCACGCTGTTCCCCCTCTCCCCCCGGGAGAGGGCCGGGGAGAGGGTCGGGATGCCGAAGGCCTCACCTACCTGCAAAAAACCGCCCGCAACCGCGAAAACGTCTTCGCCGCCCTGATGGAAGCCGTCAAAACCCACAGCCTCGGCCAGATCAGCCATGCACTGTATGAGGTCGGTGGGGAGTATCGGCGGAATATGTGATGAACCCGATCTCGGACGCGCTCGTTGCGCTCAGTCGCGCCGGCGTTCGCTACGTCGTCGTGGGCGGCGTGGCGGCCGTGATGCAGGGCGTCGAACGGGTCACCTACGACTTGGACCTGGTGGTCGAGCTGACGGAAGCGTCCTGCCTGCGCGCGATCGATGCGCTGCTCGGCATCGGCTATCAAGCCAGAATCCCCGCCGACCCGCGCGGGTTCGCCGATGCGGGAACGCGCGAAGCGTGGATTCGGGACAAGAACATGATGGTCTTCAGTTTTTTCGATACTGCCAGCCGGCGCGCGCAAGTCGATATCTTCGTGCGTTATCCGCTCGCCTTCGAAAGCCTCTGGGAGCGCGCCACACGCGTGGAAGTCGAAGGGCAAGAGGTGCGTTTGGCCTCTCCCGAGCATCTCGTGCGGATGAAACGCGAAGCGGGTCGCCCCAAAGACCTGGAAGACATCAAAGCCCTCGGGTTCCCATTGCGGGAGGATGCCGATGACCGTTCCGATGGATGATCGCCAGCCCGACCGCATGGCCTGGGGCAGTTGGGACGCCGCCGAGCAGTCCGCCCATCGCGAGTTCGCGAAGCGCACCCCAGCGGATCGACTCGCTTGGCTGGAAGACCTGCTGCGCCTGCGCGCGGCGGTCGTGTCGTCTGGGGCGGAAAAGCATGGGCCGAAGTAGCCAACGCGGGCGAACTCGACATGGACGAAGTGCGGCGTTACTTTGCGCTCTTCGACCGCGAAGACCTGCTGGAGGCGCTGCGGCATGAGCGTTGAGCGACATCCCAACACCGGCGCCCCGGTGCTGCTGGTGGCCGATGGCGGCGTGCAGAACGCGCTGCCGCCGAATTCGGACCCCATCGCCGATTGGATCGATTGGATGGAGGCGGTGGAGGCGGTGTGTCCGGAGCGGGTGGAGCGGGAGGAGGTGGGGGTGGGTTTATCGGGTGTGAGGGAAGCAGGTTTAGAAAATGAATCTGAGCATTTTTTTGCGAAGGCTCATTCGCTGCGACATATCAGTGATGTACTTCATGATGGAGTGGCGAACATCGTATCAACATGTGACAGAAATAAATTGGGTTGATTCCCTTCCTAACCATTCGAGTAATCGACATGAAAATTAAGAGGTTCGAAGTTAAGGGGTTGAACAAAAGAGTAAAATTTAATTTTGAATTTCATGACGACCTTAATATCCTTACCGGGGTAAATGGTTCCGGCAAAACCACTGCTCTCAAGTTGGCGTGGTATCTCATTTCTGGAAGTACTGTTCGTGTCAGGAGAGAGATCGAGTTCAAGTATTGCAGGCTATTGACGAATGCATTCGATCTGCAGTTGGAGAGACTGCCGGGCGGTGATATTAAGTACATATTTTCTCTTGTCGACGAACCTGAAACTTTCGAGCAGGGAAATTTCTCAGATCCCGTGGATATCGATAGTGATGGTGATGTAGTAGAAGATGGCGAAGATCGGTTAAGCAGCCTGATCCGATCTAGCTCGGATCGATCTATATTCTTTCCAACTTTTCGAAGAATTGAAGGGGGCTATTCTCTGTCGAAAGGGAGAGCAAGAGGGCGAACAAGCGGGCTTTCATTTAGTGGCGCTGCTGCTGATGCTGGAATTGGCGCGCAACTAGAACAAATTAGCGGCGAGCTCTCTTATCGAGCTCATAAGTTCGTATGTGCTGTGTCTACAGACGACATTGCCGCTTTGCTGACCCAAAGATATGCATTGATATCGGAGGGGGTTAATAAGCGTTACTCTGACTTTAGTGCAACTATTTTGAGAGACATTCGCGCATGGGAGCAAGGTGCTGCAGAGAGCTCAGAAAGTGAGTCGCTCCTTTTGAAGATTCAGGCCGCAGCAAACGATGTTGATTCGTTTAGAGAATCAAATTTGCGACCATTCAATGTCTTGTCTGAGTTGGTAGCAAAGTTATTTAGTTATCAGGGCGTGACCTTGAAAGGGCTTGCGCTAGGTGATGCGGCCAAGGCGATCGATTCGGATGTGTTGTCAGCAGGCGAGAAGCAAATGCTGAGCTTCCTTGTTTACAACGCGTTCTCTACCGAGGCACCAATCTTCATTGATGAGCCTGAATTAAGCTTGCACCCAGACTGGCAGAGGAGATTATTCCCAACATTGCTAGATCAGCAGGGGTCGAATCAATTCATTGTCTCCACACACTCTCCTTTCATTTACGCGAAGTACGCAGACAGGGAGCTTCCGATCAACGCAGACCGCGGTGACTAGAAGTGTCGCTACAGTCGCTTGATATGACCGCCGATGAACTCCACAGCTATCTGTGCCGATCAACGCTGCCCACTCTTCTGGTGGAGGGAAAGGGTGATAGAGGTATTCTCCGAAAATTTGGAGACCTTCTCGTCACCAAAAACATAGATGTGCTGCCAGTTGGCGGCAAGCTTGTATTAGATGCTGTTTATGAGCGCCGTGCCGCTTTGACTGGCGCGCAAGTTGTATTTATGCGAGATCGGGATGAATTTTGTGTTTTAGAAGAGCCTGATGACTTCAATGACTACGTTTTGACTTCCGGTTATTCTATTGAAAATGATGTTTTGGATAGAGGCATCATTGACCGACTTGCAGGAGAAACATCTGGCGCTCTCGCAAGTCTTGTAACAGAGTTTGCCACTTGGTTTAGAGCTAGATTACAGAACTACGTTATGAAAGATCCATCTCTGCCGCTTGCCACGGATGTGACTGCAATATTGCGAGATGGTGGTTTTACCGAAGATGCCGGTAGAGAGGTGGCTGAAACCGACTTAGTTACGCCTTTTGACACGCTCGACGTTACTGCCGACGCATGGAGATGGGTGCGAGGTAAAAGCCTACTTCGTGCTGTGTACTCACACTTTGAAGGGATTTCTCCAAGATATTCGATGGATCAGATCTGTGACCTGTGCATAAGGATGGGACCGTCTCCATCTCTCGCTAACCTTGCGCAAAGGGTGCTAGGTAGATTTTGAAAACCCGTAACTCGTAAGGCGGGCTTGAGCCCGCCCTACGCGATGACATTGCGGTGACGTTAAGGCCGTAAGGCGCATACGCTTTTGTAGGGAAAAACAGGGGTCAGAGCAACCTTCCCCGCTCAGTCTGCTCCGACTTCCTCGGCCGCCCGATCTTCACCGGCCCCGCAGGCCGGCCGAGTTGGGCTTCGATAGCTTTGCGGAAGCGCTGCATGCCGAAGGCGTGTTGACGCTGAACATGTAGGCGGATCGCCGCAACTCGTAAGGCGGGCTTGAGCCCGCCCTACGCGATTATGTTGCGGTGACGTAGGGCGGGCCCCGGCCCGCCGATGCCGGAGCGAGAATCTTGTCGGATGCGATGGTGTGTAAGGATTTTCCGACCGTCGCATGCGGATTTTCCCGATAGCGGATGTGCGTAGCCGGCGCGATGCTGGGGTATGCCGAACTATCGCCGCGTGCGTGTGCCGGGTGGCACCTATTTCTTCACCGTCAATCTCCTTGAGCGTCGCCGTCGGTGGCTCGTGGAGCGCGTGGATGATCTGCGTGCGTCGTTTCGCGCGACGCAAGCGGTTCGTCCGTTCGAGATCGTGGCCGTTGTGGTGTTGCCCGATCATCTGCATTGCATCTGGCGTTTGCCGGCTGGCGATGACGACAATGCGAATCGTTGGGCGCAGATCAAATCGGGGTTCTCACGTTGCCTGCCCAAAGAGGAATGGCGAAGCGAGCGGCGCATCGCTTGTCGCGAGCGCGGTATCTGGCAACGTCGCTACTGGGAGCATCTGATACGCGACGATCATGATCTGCATCGGCATATCGAATACATCCATTACAACCCGGTGAAGCATGGGCACGCTTTGCGTGCGGTCGATTGGCCGCATTCGTCGTTTCGCAGATGGGTCGCAGCGGGTGCGTATCCGCTGGATTGGGCGGTGTCTTCGCAAGGGACTTCACTCGGGCAAGACGACGCCCCGGTGCGCGCTCTGCGAAAATTCGGGGTCGATTAACTCGCAAGGCGGGCTTGAGCCCGCCCTACGCGATTACATTGCGGTGACGTGGGGCGGGCCGCGGCCCGCCGATGCCGAAGCGAGAATGTCGTTGGTGCGATGGCGCGTAAGGATTTTCTGAACCTTCGCATGCGGATTTTCTCGATGACGGATGTGTGCATCTCGTTAGATGGGTTCAGCCCGCCCTGGGAAAACATAGGGTCAGACTCTGACCCCGGTTTTCATTCGCACCCGCGGCGTCAGCGCGACGTTCAGTGTGTCGCTCATCAGTTGTAGTTCGGTGTCCTGGATCATGGCCGTGAGGCGCATGCCGCGTTGCAGGTGGCCGATGAGCGCGTCGATCGAGCTCGGGTCGATGTCGATGACGGTGAGATTGTCGAAACGCGTGAGTCCTGCCGCTGTTTTTTTCCACCACACGTCCGAGGCATGGCCGCCATAGTTGACGACGACCACTTGCCGCGATCGTGCGCAGGCTTTGCGGATGCGGCTTTCGTCGGGATGACCGAGATCGATCCAACATTGGATGTCGCCGACATAATCGCGTTGCCACAGGTCGGGCTCGCTGTCGTCGCTCAAGCCGCGACCGAATTCCAGGCGCTCGTCGGCATACAACGCGAACGCCACCAACCGCACGATCAGTCGCACATCGGTTTCCGATGGATGCTGGGCGAGGATCAGATTGTGGAGCGCATAGTAATGACGGTCCATGTCGCTGACCTGCAGCTCGACCTTGAACACGGTGGATTTGGGCGACATGGCGGTGCCTGGCGGAAGCGGTCGTGGATTGTAGGCGTTCTCCGCGGACAAACGCGCCGGAGGGGCGAATCCGAACGCGTCGTCTGAAGCCATCAGGCGAGCGATCGCTCGCCTTGTGGTGGTTCGCGCCGCGGAACGCCGATAGGATCGCCGATAGGGTTGCCGATGCGTCGTGATGCCCTTCGTGGTGCCGCGCATCACTCGAAAGGCGGGCTTCAGCCCGCCCTACGAAAATCCGGGGTCGAGTAGAATGGCGTCGACTTGAAGGGGCGCCGGGCGCCCCTTTCCGCGAGTGAGAGGCGCTTGACGATGCGCCGTTCCGCTCCGGTCCGGTTTTCGAATGCAGTCGGAGTTGAAAATGAAGCGTGTTGCGTTGTGTTTGGCGAGTTTGTTGCTGGTGTTTTCTGGCGGTGCGGATGCGGCGGGTTTCGGGCTCAAGCGTGTGTATTTTCCGCAGGCCTTTTTCGATGCGAAGGCCGCGCAACAGAATTTGACGGCGGGTTCGTCGTCCATTCGCGGCGTCGCTTACGTCAACGACCCGATGGGGTCGGGCACGTATTACGCGCGGGGTTCGGTGGTGATGCTGTTCCCGGTGACGGATTATTTCGCGGAGTGGTTGCGGCTGACCGAGAAATTCAGCGCCACCGAGCATGAGGTCTACATGCTGCCCGAGGCGTTCGCGGCGCGGAAGGAAGCGATCACCGACGATAACGGCAACTTCGTTTTCGACGGGTTGCGGCCGGGCAAATATTTCCTCGAAACCATCATCGACTACCAGTCCACCGGCGTCGCGTCGCAGCAAACCGGGACGGTGGTCGGCGTGATGGGCGGCGCTGGATATTCGTACCCGACGTACAGTCATTACACCTATCGCTTCAACGCGCAAAAGCGCGTCGCGAAAGAAGTGACGATCGAAAAATCCGGTGAGATGCTGCCGGTGAAGCTGCGCCCCGGCATGAGCCCGTTCCTGCGCTTGGGCGGGCTTGCGGCGCTCGCGGGCAGTTCGTCGCTGTGTTATCAGGCGGGCAACCTGCAGCACGGTACCTGCAAGGATTACTACCCGAACGGCCAGGTGATGTCGGAAGCCGAGTGGAAGGATCATCGTTTCCACGGCGCTTACAAAGGATACGACGAACAGGGCGTGCTCTCGATGACCGGCGAATTCGACAAGGGCAAGAAGACGGGTGAGTGGTTGATTTACGCGCCCGGTAGTTCGAAAACGCTACAGCGCAAAGAGCATTACAAACTGGTGAACGGCGAGAGCGTTGCGCACGGCGACATCGAGTTCTACTACCCGAACGGTTCGCTTCAGCAGATCGATCGCTACGCGAACGGAAAAATCGTTGGAATGACGCACTTTTACGAAAGCGGCCGGATCAACTTGACGGCGGAATACGAAGCCGGCGTCCAACACGGCGAGACGGTGTTGTACGACGAGAACGGCGTTGTGAAGGAGCGCCGGATGTACAGGGATGGCAAGCAGGTATCGGAACCTGCCAAGTCGCCGAAGTAAGCCTCTAGGCCGCGCCCGGGATAGCGGAGTGTCGGCCGAGTGTCCCAAGCGCGCGCTGCGCCGACCGGGCGAGAAAAGGTCGGTGTCTGTCCCGCGCAGTGGGATGCGCCTGGCCCTGCGCTGCGCTATGGTGCCGGATCGACCCTCGCTTGGAGCTGCCTCCATGACCACGCGTCCGCGCAAAACCGCCGAAGACTTCGATCCCGAAGTGTTGCGGTTGTTCGATCGATACGTGCATGGCGATATCGACCGGCGCGGGTTCCTGCTCGGCGCCGCGCGGTTCGCGGTGGGAGCGACCACCGCGGCGGGTTTGCTGACGGCGTTGAGCCCGCAGTTCGCGTTGGCGCAGCAAGTGAAGCCCGACGATCGTCGGTTGAAGGCCGAGTTCGTCGAGTTCGCATCGCCCGAAGGTTACGGCACCGCGCGGGGATACCTGGTTCGGCCCGCGAAGGCGCGCAAGCCGCTGCCGACGGTGTTGGTGATCCACGAAAACCGCGGGCTGAACCCCCATATCGAAGACATCGCGCGTCGCCTGGCGTTGGCGAATTTCATCGCGTTCGCGCCGGATGCGCTGTTCCCGGTGGGCGGCTATCCCGGCGACGAGGACCAGGCGCGCGCGAAGTTTCAGACGTTGGACCAAACCAAAACACGGCAGGATTTTTTGGCGGCGGCGCGGATGCTGCGCGCGATCGAGGGCGGCAACGGCCGTCTCGGCGCGGTCGGGTTTTGCTACGGCGGCGGAATGGCGAATTTCCTCGCCACGCAATTGCCGGATCTCGATGCGGCGGCGCCGTTCTACGGCAGCGCGCCGAAGCTTGAGGACGTGGCGAAGATCGAAGCCGAGTTGCTGGTGGTGCTGGCCGCCAACGACGAGCGTGTC
>JAGNNB010000459.1 GCA_017990865.1 Lysobacteraceae bacterium | reverse complement strand
ATTCGGTTGAGTTCATGCCGCATGTCGCGTCGCATTTCCGCGGAATCACGATCACCGCGAATCTGCATCTGTCCGCGCCGACGACGCGCGAGGCCGTCCTCGCGCGTTACCGTGACGCCTATGCAGGCGAACCGCTGGTGCGCGTGCTCGACGACGCGCCTTGGGTGAGCCGCATCGCGGGCCGGCATCATGTCGAGGTCGGCGGTTTTGCGCTCTCCGACGACGGCAGGCGCTTGGTCGTGGTCGCGACCGAAGACAATCTGCTCAAGGGCGCGGCCACCCAGGCGTTGCAGAATCTGAATATCGCCTTCGGCTTGGACGAATTCGCCGGTATTCCATTCGAAGTGATGTGAACGGACGTTTCATTGTCTGGTTTGTGCGTTAACGCGTCGAAGATACGTTCGCCGCATTCGAAGAAAGCATGCTTTCGTTTCGCTGCACGCTTATTCGGAGCGTAGTGTGCTTTTCTCCTCCCCTTGCGCGAAGCGCAGGGGGAGGCCGGGAGGGGGTCGTTTCGGCGATAGAGCACCCCTCCCCAACCCTCCCCTTCGCCTATGGCGAAAGGGAGGGAGAACCCCCGGCGTTAAGCGCGATAACGTGCGTGGTATAGCGGATACTTTCACGATTCATCGTTCACAGTTCACGGAACTCCCATGTCCGATCTGCTTTGGCAAAAACCCGGTGTGAAGGTCGACGATCGCATTCAGCGCTTCCTCGCGGGCGAGGACGTGGTGCTCGATCGCGAATTCTTTTTGTTCGATATCGAGGCCAGCCGCGCGCATGCGCATGGGTTGCTCCGCATCGGCATTCTCGCCGCCGACGAGCTCGCCGGGATCGATATCGAGCTGACGAACCTCGCCGAGGATTTCCGTACCGGCGACTTCGTGCTCGACGAGCGATTCGAAGATGGACACTCTGCGATCGAATCGCGACTGATCGAACGCCTCGGCGATGCCGGTCGCAAGATCCACACCGGACGCAGCCGCAACGATCAGATTCTGGTGGCGACTCGCTTGTGGTTGAAGGATCGTCTCGCGCGATTGCGTGCGCTGTGCGTCGAGTGCGCGCAGGTCGCGCTGGCGCGCGCGGAGGCCGAAGCGTCGCTGCCGTTGCCCGGGTATACCCATTTGCAGCGCGCGGTCGCGTCGTCGCTGGGGATGTGGTGGGCGGCTTGGGCCGAAGGGTTTATCGACGATGCGCAGCGCGCGCGCGACACGCTGACGTGGGTGGACGCCAATCCGCTCGGCAGCGCCGCGGGTTACGGCGTGAATCTGCCGCTCGATCGCGACCACGTCACCCAAGCGCTGGGGTTCGGGCGTTTGCAGGTGTCGGCGGCGTACGCGCAGTTGTCGCGCGGCAAGTTCGAGATGGCGGCGATCGACGCGCTGACGTCCGCACTGCTGGATTTGCGTCGACTCGCTTGGGATTTGAGTCTGTTCACCAGCGCCGAATTCGCGTTCGTCGCGCTGCCGGCGCAATACACCACCGGCAGTTCGATCATGCCGAACAAGCGCAATCCCGATGTCGTCGAATTGATGCGCGCGAGCTACGCCAGCGTCGCCGCCGCGCGCACCGAAATTGAACAACTATTGTCGCTGCCGTCGGGCTATCACCGCGATCTGCAGTTCAGCAAGGGCGCGATCTTCCACGCTTTCGGTCGTGGTCTCGGTGCGCTGGAACTGCTGCCGGATCTGCTGCGCAATCTGGAATGGAAACCCGAAGCGATGCGCGCCGCGCTCGATCCCTCGATGTACGCCACCGATCTCGCGGTCGATCTGGCGCGACACGGCGTGCCGTTCCGCGATGCCTACAAACAGGCGGCCGATCCCGCACGCTGGATCGAGAGCGATCCCGAGGCCAGCCTCGCCGCGCGCGTTTCGCCCGGCGCGGCGGCCGATCTGCGGCTCGATGCGCTGAAAGCGCGATTGGCGACGGTGTGAGGTCGCGATGACGCATCCCGTCGCTTTCGCCGAACAAACGCTGCCCGCATGGCGGCGCGCAGTGTTGAAAGTCGGCAGCAGCCTGCTCGCGAGCGATGGCGGCTTGTCGCCGCGCAATGCCGTGCATCTGGCCGCGTTCGTGCATGCCTGCCATGCGCGGGGCCGCGAAGTGACGATCGTGTCCTCCGGCGCCGTGGCGGCGGGGCGCGCGATTCAATCCTCCCTGCAATTCGCAATGAAGTCGGCGACGCCCTCCGCGATGCCTGTCGCGACGCCCGTCGCCGCGATGGCCGAACGACAAGCGCTCGCCGCGCTCGGACAAGCGAAGTTGATGGCGTTCTGGCAGGGCTTCTTCGCGCAGCCGGTCGCGCAAGTGCTGTTGACCCACGACGACGTGCGTAATCGTCGCCGTTACCTCAACGCCCGCGCCACGCTGCAAGAATTGTTGCGCTGCGGCGCGCTGCCGATCGTCAACGAGAACGACACCGTGTCGGTGGACGAACTCAAACTCGGCGACAACGACACGCTCGGCGCGATCGTCGCCGCATTGATCGACGCCGATGTGCTGTTCATCGCCACCGATATCGCCGGCTTGTACGATCGCGACCCGCGCACGCATGCCGATGCGCGACCGATGCTCACGGTGCCCGATCCCGGCGACGAGATTCTGGCGATGGCAGGTGGCGCCGGCAGCGTTGTCGGCACCGGCGGCATGCGCACGAAAATCCTCGCCGCGCAGCGCGCGGGCGCGGCCGGCATCGACACCGTGCTGTTCGACGGCACGCGTCCCGCGGTCGCGCAAGCCCTGGCCGAAGATCGATTGATCGGCACGCGTTTGGTCGCGGGCCGCAGCCGTATCGCAGCGCGCAAGCATTGGTTGCGGCATGCGCCCGCGGAACCGGGCGGGATCGTGATCGACGCCGGCGCGGCCGCCGCGCTGTGCGGCAAAGGCGCTTCGTTGCTGCCCAGCGGCGTCGCCGATGCGCTGGGCGATTTCCGGCGCGGCGATATTGTCGAAGTCTTGCGTCGCGATAGCGGCGACGAAAATGCGCATTCGCGTGCCGTCGCGCGCGGCGTCACCCAGTATTCCGCCGCCGATATTCGCCGAATCGCCGGCCGCAAGTCGCACGAGATCGACGCTGTGCTCGGT
>JAGNNB010000458.1 GCA_017990865.1 Lysobacteraceae bacterium | reverse complement strand
CTACCCGGATTTCCGCTTGAACATCCACAGCGACAAACCGAGCATGATCGCCGCCGGCAGCAAATACGCGACGCGGTAGTCGAACTTGAACACGCCGGCCATGCGCACGAATTGGGTTTGCACCAACCAGAAGCCCAGCGAGAACACGATGCCGAGGAACAAGCGCTTGCCCGCGCCGCCGCTGCGCAACGAGCCGAAGGCGAAGGGCACCGCGAGCAGGCACAGCACCAGCACGTTCAGCGGATAGAACCAGCGATACCAGTAGTGCTCTTCGAATTCGCTGGATTCCAAACCGTTGCGTCGACGGTATTCGATACCGTCGCGAAGGTTCGCGGCGGTCATGTAGCGCGGGCGCCACAAATCCCGGGTGTTCGCCGCCAGGGCGGCAGCGTCGAGCTTCGACGCCCAACGCTCTTCCTTGGCGTCGGTGCGCGTCACCGACCTGGCGTCGAACTTGGTGCGCTGCACATCGCGCAACAGCCACTCGCCTTCGCGATGTTCGGCGCTGCCCGCATGGGTGATCGACACGAGTCGACCGTCGCTCGCCAACTCGAACAAGCGCACGTCGTTGAGCTGCAGCCATTGGCGGTCGCCTTCGCTGCGCTCCATCCCGGTCTGCGCATTGAGGAAGATGTCGCCCTCGCGCGCCCACAGACCCGAGTACTGCGCAACGATCACATCCTTCGATTTCGCCGCGGCTTTCAGCGTATCGGCGCGGCGCTGTCCCCACGGGGCGAGGGTTTCGCCGTTCACCACCATCAACGCGGTCAAGACCGTCAACGCCAGAATCACCGACACGCTGATGCGCCGACGCGACAGCCCCACCGCGCGCAGCACGGTCAGTTCCGAACTCGCGGCCAATTGCCCCAAGCCCAGCAGCACGCCGATGACCGCGGCATTGGGGAACAGCATGTAAGCGCGACGGGGCAGCGTGAACGCCACGTTGGTGGCCGCCGCCATCGCGTTGTAGTTGCCGGTGCCGACGTCGCTCATCTCGTTGAGCAAGCCGCTGACGATGGCGTCCATGCCGATCAGCACCGCCCATGTCAGCAGCACCGTGGTCAGCACGACACGGCCGATATACCAATCGTGGATTTTCGGGAAGGGACGCATGCCGGCCTCAGCTCGCGCGCGCCGCGGCGAGCGGTTTCGGGCGTCGGATACGTCCGTCGCGGGCGTACAACCAAACGGAAGCCAGCAGCAACGGCAGCAGCAACCACCACAAGCCGACCGATGTCGGCAATTTGCCGTCTTCCAACCACTGCGTACCGAGCATCATCAGAAACATGCCGAACAAGTACACCAAGAACCCCATCACCAAGTTGCCGTAGCGCGCTTGGCGCGGATTGGTGCGCGACAGCGGCACCGCCAGCAGCACCAGCGCCAGCGTCAACAACGGCGGCGCGATACGGGAATGCAGCTGCGCGCTGGCCTCGGGTCTTGAGTCGCCGAGCAACCTCGACGTGGGCTGCAGCGCGATATCGCCGGACTTCCGACGCTTGAGCATTTGCTCCGGCAGACGCAATTCGTTGGCGGCATAGCGCATCAGCCGATAGTCGCGACCGTCGCCCGTCAACGGACCTTCCACTTCGAAACCGTCCTGCAACCGCAAATAGCGATCGCGTTCGCCCTCCACGCTCATCGCCCCGCTGCGCGATGTGGTGACTTGGAAGCGCTCGGTTTCCGTGCGGCGTTTTTGGCGGTAGACGAAGACGCGCTCCATCCGTTTGCTGTCGCCCGAGAGCGCGCCGACGTAGATCACGCCACCGCCGCCGGGCAGTTCGGTGAAGCGGCCGGGCTCCATGCCGGCGATCAGCAGGTTGCGGCTGGCGTCGTCGATCATCCGCTGCGATGTGGCGTCCGCCCAGGGCGCGAGCCACAGCGAACACAGGCCGACCACGAGGATCACCGGGCCGGCCAGCAGAAACAACGGGCGCAGCATGCGTTTGGGGCCGATCCCGATCGACACCAGCACCGGCATTTCGGCGTCGCGGTACAGCCGGCCGATCGCCAGCATCAGCCCGAGCATCGCGCTCAACGGCAGGATCATCGGAATCCACTTCACGAACACCAGGCCGAGCTGCGCCAGCAGCAATTGCGCCGGCACCTTGCCCTCGGCCACATCGCGCAGCACGTCCGCGAACGCGCCGCCCAGCAGCACGATCAGCAGCACCAACAGCACCGCGAAGGTGCTTTGGGCGAATTCGCGGAAGAGGTAGCGGTCCAGCAGCTTGAACATGAGCGGGGAAACGACCTCGGCGTGGGTCTCGGCGCCGGGGCGCGCAAGGCGGAAGGAGCGATGGAAAAACGGAACCGCGATCGAGCGAAGTACGGCCTATCCCGCAGAACCCACCCTCGCGAGAGGGTTCGACCCGGGGCCCGTACCGGACTGCGACGAGGCTGCGATCCAGAATCGATGCCTGGGGCCACGGTCCGGGGCTGTTAAACTAGCGCGCTTCCGCACCGCTTCAAGGCCGCGGCCTCGATATCGCCGGCAAGGCTCAGGCCGATGTCGGAGTCTCGCGGAAGCGGCTTGGTTCAGGTTCGGAGGCGGATTGGGAAGCGATTGTACGGAATGAAGCCTGAAGCCTGAACCCGCTCGACACACTCACGGCGAACGCTCGCTTCGGCGATCGCAGGGATCGCGCGGCGGTTTCGACCCCGGCTCGCCATGTCTTGACCCTCGCCTTCGCCCGCGCGGTCGCGACCTCGAGTCGCCCTCCGCGCAGGCCGCCCGATACCCTCATTTCGACCGCTAGCCCGCTCCTTCCCCTCTTCTGACGACCACGACCCGACGGATCACCGCACGATGTCTCTCGAATTCGATCTCGATACCGCCGCCTTCGGCGCCCCCGCCTCCGCCCAAACCGACTGTTTGGTCGTCGGTGTGTTCGCCGACAAGACGCTCAGCCCCGCCGGTCAAGCGATCGATGCGGCCAGCGGCGGCCGCTTGACGGCGTTGGCGGAGCGCGGCGACATCTCGGGCAAGCTGGGCAAGACCACCCTGCTGCTGGATCTGCCCGGCGTGGCCGTCCCGCGCGTGCTGGCCGTAGGCCTGGGCGAAGCCGCCAAATTCGGCCCGCCGCAGTACATCAAAGT
>JAGNNB010000457.1 GCA_017990865.1 Lysobacteraceae bacterium | reverse complement strand
CGCAGCGACAATCGCCGGGTCGGTGATCTCGACGCCGTGATGCACCGCGTATCTCTCTTTCAAGCCGCGCAGGATCGCGATGGTGTCTTCGACGCTTGGCTCGCCGACGAACACTTTCTGGAAGCGACGCTCCAGCGCCGCGTCTTTTTCGACGTATTTGCGGTATTCGTCCAGCGTGGTCGCGCCGATGCAATGCAATTCGCCGCGGGCGAGCGCGGGTTTGAGCATATTGCCGGCGTCCATCGAACCTTCGGCCTTGCCCGCGCCGACCATCGTGTGCAATTCGTCGATGAACAGGATGATCTGACCCTCGTTCTTGGCCAGATCGTTCAACACCGCCTTCAAACGCTCCTCGAATTCGCCGCGGAATTTCGCGCCGGCGATCAACGCGCCCATGTCGAGCGACAGCACGCGCTTGCCGCGCAGGCCTTCGGGCACTTCGCCGTTGACGATGCGCTGGGCGAGGCCTTCGACGATCGCGGTCTTGCCGACGCCGGGCTCGCCGATCAGCACCGGATTGTTCTTCGTGCGCCGCTGCAGCACCTGGATGGTGCGGCGAATCTCTTCGTCGCGACCGATCACTGGATCGAGCTTGCCCGACTCCGCGCGTGAGGTAAGGTCGATGCAATATTTCTCCAGCGCCTGGCGCTGCTCTTCGGCGCCCTCGCTCTGCACTTTCTCGCCGCCGCGCATCGCGTCGATCGCCGCTTCGAGTTTCTGTTTGGTCGCGCCCGCGGCTTTGAACGCGCGGCCGGCGTCGCCACTGTCTTCCAGCAACGCCAGCAGGAACAATTCGCTGGCGATGAACGCATCGCCGCGCTGCTGCGCCAGCTTGTCGGTCACGTTGAGCATGCGCGCCAAGTCGTTGCCGACATTCACGCTACCGGCTTGACCCGACACTTTCGGCAGTTTCTCCAGCGCTTCGCCGATGCGCTCGCGCAACAGCGGCACATTGACGCCGGCCTGGGCCAGCAAGGGCCGCGTACCGCCGCCCTGCTGGTCGAGCAGCGCCGCCAGCAGGTGCCCGGGTTCGATGACGTTATGGTCGCGACCGACCGCCAGCGACTGCGCGTCGGCGAGGGCCTGTTGGAACCGCGAAGTGAGTTTGTCCATGCGCATGGCGGGACTCCGGACGAAGGGGCGGCCGTGCCGCGATGCCCCTGACATGAGGGGCCGCCCTCGCGATTCAAGGGCGATCTTCGCCGTAGGGGCGATCGCTCAGGGCAACGGCTCGTTCAAGAAACCGCGCGGATCGGCGTGCATGAGAATCAATGTCGCCTCGCCGACGATACGTCGCTCGGCGCTATCGGATGGGCCGTCCGCCCAGGTCCAGGCGAGGCGTCCACGCTCGAGGTTGTAGCCGCGCAGCGCTTCGCGCAACGCCGGCTCGCTTCGCGCCAGCTCCACGGGCGATCGACCGGCGGAACGAGTCGCCGGTACGCTCGCTTCGATCCGAATAGGAACGACGCTCCAGCGCGCGCCGGCGCCGCTCGATGCTCGATCGGCATCGATATCTCGTCGCAAATCGGCGACGTAATGCTCCAAGCGGTCGGCCGGTATGGCGCTGGGTGGGCCGGGCACGATCCTCGATGCCATCGGCAGTTCCATACGAACATAGCGCGGTGCCGCACCGCCATCGCCTTCAGCGATGGCATACGCGACGAAACGGCGCGACGCTACGACATTCGGTCGCATCTCGTCGTCGCCTCCGAAGAGTTTCGAGACGGCGCCGAGGTAATCGGGGCGCAGACCGAGACTGCAGGATTCGAGTACCCATTCGGTGTCGGCGTCGATACGTTCGTCGTCGACCGGGGGAAACGCACCGCTCTTCGCCGCTCGCAGCAACTCCGCGTACGACGCTCGTTCGCCGCCGGGATGGACCGGCAGCATCATGCCTTCCCATGCGGTGCCATGCACGACCAATACCACCCGCCGCCAACGCCCCGAGCCGTGATGTTGGAGAATTTCGCGAACTTCTTCGAGGGATCTCGCGCGGGTGATCAGCAACCGATCGCGGGGAAACGATGCGCGATAGTAGGCTTCGGCCGTCGAATAGAACGCCGTTCGGCCCGGCGCGTCATCGCCGAGGATGAAAACCGCTTCGCCCGGCATCGATGTTTCGATCGTTTGCGCGAACGAAACCCTATGCGCGGCGATAGCCGCACTCGCCACTGCTATGGCGAGCGTCAGCTTCGCGCCGATGCCGGCAGGCAAGGCGAGCGCCTCAGCCGCGCCCCACGGCGCGTCGCAATACGCCATCAGGAAAGTCGCCGAAGCCTTCGGGCGACACCAGGATCGAATAGCGGCCGAAGGCGATCAAGACGCGATCGCCGAGCGACAGCGCCATTTCCAGGTCAGGACGCAGACGCAACAACTCGCGATACGCCGGACTGTCGCGACGAACGCGCAGCACGGTCGCATCTTGCCGATGAGCGCGATCGCGCCACACGCCATCGATCAGTCGCATCGTGCGACCATCGACCTCGCGTTCGTCGCCGGCAGGAATCGCTCGGAACGGATCGCGCGCGGATGGAACGGCAGCGATGCGCAGGCCCATCGCGGCGATTTCGGGCGTGAAACCGTAGCCGACTTGACCGCTCTGCGTCACCAAAGGCGCAACGCGTCTGGCGACGGCGGGCTGGTCCACGCGTGTCGCCTGCTCTTGCGTACGGACTTCGCTCGTGACCGCCACGAACGAGGTGAACGGCGTCATCACGCCGTGCTCCAATCCCAATGCGACGATCTTGTCGCGAGCGGAATCCGGACCGCCCGCGTTGCATCCGCCGTCCACGCAATCGCCGTCGAGCAAATCGTCGATCGCGCGTCGCGCCCACAGCCGGCGCAGTGAACGCAGGTCGGGACGCACGATGGCGTTTCTGAGATCGACTTCGACCCTCATCGGGCGATCGCCGCTGAAACCCGAAAAAACAACTTTATCGGCCAAGGTTCCGCGATAGCGCGCCAAGACGACGATCGGCCGCTAGGCGAACAGATCCGGCACCCGCCCGGGCAGCATGTCGTAGATACGATTGTCGCCCCAGTCGGTCTGAATTTTGGTCATCAGCGGACGGTCGATGTAGGCGCGCATACGCCCTGCCACTTCCTCGCC
>JAGNNB010000456.1 GCA_017990865.1 Lysobacteraceae bacterium | reverse complement strand
GCCATGTTCGGCGGCGATCGCGAGTTCCTTGGCTTCGTCGCCGCCGGTATGGGCCATCAGCGCGCAAAGGTCGGCATAAAGTTCGAGCGGAATCATGATCGTGTCCCCGTGAGATGGTCGATACGGCCCGCCCTCGCGAGCCGACCCAAAGACATTACGCGCCGAGCGCGGAAAAGCGGACAGCGAGCGACGTCCGTCGATGTGGGCGCGTACGTCGACCGCTTGCGCTCCGCCCATGCGGACGGAGCGCCTCGATCGACGTCGCTTACACGCCGGGAACGCGCCGCAGCGTGTATTGCTTTCCGTTCACCTTCTTCGGCACGTTGCCTGCACCGAGATATTTGCTGGCGTTGTTGATGACGACGCCGCGGATGCGCCCGTCGCCATAGGCATTCCCGGTCGGCGTCGCTTCCAGCACCGAGGCCATGCCGTTGCTGTCGCCATCGCCCAAATAGATCGCGACATGGCCGTCGGTCACGATCAAATCGCCGGGCCTCAGTTGCGACGGTTGGATCGACGCGAACGAATCCTTCATCGACGAAGAGGTCGGATAGCCGCCGAGTTCGATCCCGGCTCGACGATACATGCCGATCACCAGACCTGAACAATCGAAACCGTAGGTGTTTAGCGGCGAGAGAAAACTGCTCTGCCCTGATTGCTGGTGCCATTTTCCGTCGCCGGTGGTGCTGCCGTCGCGGCCGTGGCCATTGCCGCCGACGTACGGCGCATCCAGGTGCGATAAGCCATAGCGCAGCGCATTGTCCACCCTCGGGATGCCGGTATAACGAACCAAACAATGGTTCATGTGCCAAGGGATTTGCGACGCGGAAAGCTGGTAGATAGCGCTGCCGTTGAGACGGAATTGGTAGAGATCGTTCAACGCCATCGAGAGATTGACTTGCGCTCCCGTCAACCAGGCGCCCGGCGCGGCGGTCATATTGTTGTAGAAAATTGCGCCGGCGGTGCCGGGCCGATAGACCTCGGTGCGTGCATATTGGGTGACGGCGGTATCGTTGACGATGGCGTTATTGAGTTGATAGACGCCGCCGTAGTAGTTGGTGGGGTCGATCTTTTGCCAACAGACCACCATCGCCGGCTTGGTGTGGGCCGTGGTCCAGTCGGCCGATGCGGGCTTGGGCAGCAGTGCGGCGCCGATGGCCAACACCGTCGCGAACAGGCTTGCGGAAGGACGGAAGTTCATCATGCATTCTCCATATGTCGATGACTCAACGGGCGAACGATGTCGCCATGTACGGCGCCGTCCGCGTATTCAACGCGTACGGGCCGATCGTTGCGGTCGCGTCCCCTTCGCCACTCCCTCTGCGCGTTCGCGCGACGGCGCCGTCGCGGGCCATCGCGATCGCGCGCAAGATCGGCGCGCGCCGTCCGCCCCTCCCCGGCGGAGACGCGCTCACTCTGCGCGTTTCGGTTGCGCCGCGCAATCGCCGCGGACACGTTCGCGCATAGCGCCGCGGATCGAAGTAGCAAGAACGCTTGAGGAATGCTGCCCTACCGTTCGCGATCCGCGTGTGGCATCGCTATGCGGCAATCGCGCAAAAAGAAATCGTGCGAAGCGGGCGAATGCTCGACTGCGTCGTCCGCGCCCGATCCTGTCATTACATCGACAGCACCGCCCGCAGCGGCGCATCGCCACGCCACCGCGCGCGGCCAGCCAACGCCGTCAATTCGATCAACACCGCCGCGCCGGCGATGTCCGCCTCGGCGCGTTCGGCCAGCGTGCGCGCGGCTTGCAGCGTGCCGCCGGTGGCCAGCACGTCGTCGACCAGCAGCACGCGTGCGCCGATCGGTAAAGCGTCGGCGTGCAGTTCCAGCGTGTCGTGGCCGTATTCCAGCGCGTAGCGTTGCGACAGCGTGCGCCCCGGCAGCTTGCCGGGTTTGCGTATCGGCACGAACCCCGCGCCCAACGCGCGCGCCAGCGGCGCGCCGAAGATGAAGCCGCGCGCCTCGATCGCCAGCACCGCGTCGATAGGCGTCTCGCGCCAGGGCGCGGCCAAGGCCTCCAAGACCGCATCGAAGGCGGCGGCGTCCGCCAACACCGGCGTGATGTCTTTGAACACGATGCCGGGCCGCGGGAAATCGGCGACATCGCGAATCAGGCGGGTCCAAGACGGCATGCGGGCGCTCCGGGTCGAAAGCGGCATGATGCCGCAGACGCCGCGCGTGCGCCGCATCCCGGTCCGCGGGTATGCACTGTGGCATCATCGCCACGGCCGCCGAGGGGGAGCGCCGCGTCCATTCGATCGTGGAGGTTGGTCATGCGTCCTCGTCTTCCGCTCTTCGCTTCCTGCGTCTGCGTCGCCTTCGCGTTCATCCCCGGCATGACGCAAGCGCGCGTGTGGACCGTCGGCCCGGCCGGTCGCGACTACACGCAGTTATCAGCCTTGTTCGACGCCAACGATCTGGCGCCCGGCGATATCGTCGAAGTGGACGGCAACGCCAGCTACAACAGCGCGAAGATGGGCGACGACGATGGCGGTACGCCCGCCGCGCCGGTCACAGTGCGATGGAAGCGCGCGGCGGGCGCGACCCGGCCGCTGCTGCAGGGCGGCACGCATACGTTCAAGTTCGAACAATCGAACCATGTGGTGTTCGAGGGCTTCGAAGTGCGCGGCGGCACCAGCACCTGCGTGTTCAGCGAAGCGAACGACGTGACCGTGCGCGATGTCGTCGTGCACGCCTGCCCCAGCCACGGCATTCTGGGCGCGGACCAGAATTCCGGCTCGTTCACGCTGGAATACAGCGAAATCTACGATAGCGGCGCCGGCACCACGCGGCACGCGATCTACATGCAATCGGACGAGATCGCATTTCCGGGTTCGGTGTTCCGCATGCGCTTCAACTACGTGCACAACGGCAACGGCGGCAATCTGCTGAAAGTGCGTCACGAGCGCAGCGAGATCCACTCCAACTGGTTCGAAGGCGCGTTCTATCAGGAAATGGAATTGATCGGCCCCGACTGCGAAACGCAACAGGCCGGTTGGACGCGCGCGACCAAGCGCGAGGACGTGGAGCTGTTGAACAACGTCATCGTCCACACCTCCGCCTCGTGGCCGAACGCCATTCGCGTCGGCGGCGATCTGAACGGCGCCAGCGAC
>JAGNNB010000455.1 GCA_017990865.1 Lysobacteraceae bacterium | reverse complement strand
GTTATCGATTCCGTCATCAACTGATGCCCCTTATCCGGCGCTGCGCGCCACCTTATCCCCGCGGTGCGGGGAGAAGAAGAACCATGAGCGCAACGCTTTCCCCCTCTCCCCGCCGCGCGGGGAGAGGATGCCCGGAGGGCAGGTGAGGGGTCGCTTTTCGCGGGATACGGAACTGGGATCGACTCCGTCATCAGCCGATGCCCCTCATCCGGCGCTGCGCGCCACCTTCTCCCCGCCGCGCGGGGAGAAGAAGAGCCGGCGCAACGTTTTACCCCTCTCCCCGTGCCGCGTAGGGAAACTGCCCGAAGGGCGTGCGAGGGGTTCGCCGGCGGCGCATGGCCTTACAATGCGGCCATGCTTCCAGAGTGCCTTTCCCTCGCCAATCAACTGCTGATCGCGCTGCCGTCGCTGTCCGATCCGAATTTCGCGCGGACGGTGGCCTTGATCTGCCAGCACGACGGCGAGAGCGCGATGGGGCTGATCATCAACCGCGCATCCGAATACACGCTCGGCGATGTGTTCGAGCAGATGGGTATCGACGGCGGCGACACGCTGTTGCGCCAACGCGCCGTGCTCGCGGGCGGTCCGGTCCATCCGGAACGCGGTTTCGTGCTGCACGACGGCGACCGCGGTTGGGATTCCAGTCTGCGTATCGTGCCGGGCCTGTACGTCACCACCTCGCGTGATGTGCTTGAAGCGATGGCGCGCGGCGATGGGCCGCCGCGCTCGACCGTGGTGCTGGGTTGCGCGGGTTGGGGCGCGGGGCAGTTGGAGCAGGAACTGGCCGACAACAGTTGGTTGACCGCCGAGAGCGATCCCGACCTGATTTTCGCGATGCCGCTGGACGCGCGCTGGCAAGCCGCGGCCGGCAAACTCGGCGTGGATCTGCGCCTGATGACCGATTACAGCGGTCATGCTTGACTCGATCGCATTGACGACCGCTTTAGTGTTCTCGCACGGCGCGTTCTCGTACTGCGTGTTCTCATACGGTGCGCTCTCGCACGCCGCGGTCGTCGGCGCCGCGGAGCGTGCATCGTGAGTTTTTCGACCGACGCCACCGTGCTGGGCTTCGATGTCGGCGCGCGTCGTATCGGCGTGGCGATCGGCAGCGGTTTCGGTCTCGGCGCGCGCGCGCTGGCGGTGATCAATGTGCACGCCGAGAAAATCGATTGGCCCGCGATCGAACGCTTGCATCGCGAATGGCGTCCGGCGGGTTTCGTCGTCGGCGACCCGATGACGCTCGACGGTGGCGACCAACCGATTCGTCAGCGCGCCCGTGCGTTCGCTCGCGACCTGCGCGAACGTTTTCGCTTGCCGGTGGCGATGATCGACGAGCGCAACACCTCGCAAGAAGCCGCGCGACGCTTCGCTGCGGAACGCGCCGAAGGCCGCCGCAAACGCCGCGACGCCGACGCCCTGGATGCGGTCGCCGCCGCGGTCATCCTCGAACGCTGGTTCACCGCTCCCCACGACGCCGTCTTCATCGACGACGGCGCGCCGATATCCCACATCACCCCGCCACCGACATGACGACCTCGACTCCGATTTTTCCTCCGTCCTCGACGCTGTTTCCCAGCACCATCGGCTACAAATCCGAACTGCAAACCGGAAGCGATGGCTTGCTGCATCATCTGCTGACCTTGGACGGTTTGCCCGCCGCGACCATCCTGCGCTTGCTCGATCGCGCGCAGCAGTTCGTCGAAGGTAGCGACGAGCCGGCGCCCTTGTTCGGCACCGCGGTGTGCACGCTGTTTTTCGAGCCCTCCACCCGCACGCGGCTGAGCTTCCAGCGTGCCGCGCAACGCTTGGGTGCGGACGTGTTGAATTTCGATGCGGCTACGTCGTCCACCACCAAGGGCGAAAGCGCGCTGGATACGCTGAAGAACATCGAAGCCATGGGCGTGCGCGGCTTCGTGATTCGCCATCGCGAAGACGGCGTGCTCAACGAACTCGCGCAGCACGTGAACGCCGACACCCGCTTGATCAACGCCGGCGACGGCCGCAGCGCGCACCCCACGCAAGGCTTGCTGGATATGCTGACGCTGCGTCAAGCCAAGGGCGAGGATTTCTCGAAACTCAAGGTCGCCATCGTCGGCGATGTGCTGCATTCGCGCGTCGCGCGCTCGGACCTGCATGCGCTGCGCACGCTGGGCGCCGGCGAGATTCGCGTTTGCGGCCCGGCATCGCTGTTGCCGCCGGTGGATGACAGCGGCGGCATGCTGCACGGCTGTTTGGTCACGCAAGATTTCGACGAAGCGCTCGACGGCGCCGATGTGCTGATGATGCTGCGCCTGCAGCGCGAGCGCATGGAGCAAGGCCTGGTCGCGTCCCTGGACGATTACCGCCGCGATTACGGCCTGACCGAAGCGCGCATGAAACGCGCGAAACCCGATGCGGTGGTGATGCACCCCGGCCCGATCAACCGCGGCGTCGAAATCGACGACGCCGTCGCCGACGGCCCGCAGTCGCTGATCCTGCAGCAAGTGCAGAACGGCGTGGCGGTGCGGATCGCGGTGTTGGAGGCGTTGCTCGCGCCGGTGGCGTGAGCGCGCGCGGTTCTCGGCGTCGGCTTAGCGACGCCGTTGCGCGAACAGCCAGCCCCACAACTCCGGCGTCTGCGAATACGTCGCGTCCCAACTGTTGTGGTTGGCGTCAGGGAATTCGGTGTAGCGCGCGTCGCGCGCGCCCGCGGCCTTCAATGCGGCGACGATCGCGCGCGATTCGCGCGGCGGCACCACGTCGTCTTTGGCGCCGTGGAAAATCCAGATCGGTGTCGTTTTCAAGCGCTGCGCGAGCGCTGCCGGCGGATCGGCTTCGTCGCGCAAAGGCGTGACGAACAAATCGCGTTCGGCGCGCGGCGCGGAGAGACCGCCGCAGACCGGCACCAGCGCGGCGAAACGCTGCGGCTGCATCAGCGCGAGTTCCCAGGTGCCGTAACCGCCCATCGACAAGCCGGTGAGATAGCTGCGGTCGGGGTCGCCGCCGTAAGCGCGACTGGCATCGTCCAACGCGGCGAACGCGATCTGCGCGGCGGGTCCTTTCCAATCCTGTCCGTCCGGCGCCTGCGGGAAGACCGCGATCGCGGGGAACGTGTCCGCATGCGCACGCACGTAGGGGCCGAGGCC
>JAGNNB010000055.1 GCA_017990865.1 Lysobacteraceae bacterium | reverse complement strand
TTGATGCGCACGGTTGGAAGCACGCGAATCAAGCGTAACGCCTGCCCCTCATCCGGCGCGTTGCGCCACCTTCTCCCCGCTTGCGGGGAGAAGGGAAAAGGCATGTTTCCCGCTTGCGGGGAGAAGGAAAAGAACACGCACCGCTTGCGGGGGGAAGAGGGCGACACCCCCGCTGGAAGATTTTGAACAGGCTCTAAGGAAAGCCTGAATCACTCGTCGCCCCGGCGAAAGCCGGGGCCCAGCGCCTCGGTCAACCATCGGTAAGGCGGGATTCCGGCGTTCGCCAGGATGACGGCAGTGAATTATTCAGACCTTCCCCAAGGACTTCGGCGTCGAAAAACCGCGGCGTTTGCGACGCGGGCGCGCGGTTTCGAGCCCAGCGCTCAGCGCGGTTTCGCTTCGCCCGATTCGACCGGCTCGGCATCGATCGGCTTCACTTCGAGCATCGTTTTGTCGACCTCGTTGCCGCGCGCGATCCCCACCGCATCCTCGATCCGCAACGCCCGCATCGCCAGCGCGACAGGCCGTAATCCGTCGGTCGTGCCGTCACCGACGAACAACGCCAGATGCCCGGCGTCGAAACGGCCAAGCCCCGCGTCGTAGCTCACCCAGCGCGTGCCGTCCCAGACTTGCACCCACACGTGCGGGCTGAACACATGCGCTTCGCCCGTGAAGCGGCTGGAATACGCGACGCCGTGCGCCAAGCGCGCCGGAATGCCGAGCGCACGCGCCGAGGCCGCCAACAGCACCGCGTATTCGGTGCAATCGCCGCCGCGGGATTCCAATGCGGCGACGGCGTCGAGATAGTCGCGATAATCGATTGCGCCGGTCATGTGGCGCTGCACGGCCGTCGTCAGCCGCGTCATCCGCGAGGCCACCGAACCGCCGCGCGTGTGCGTGCGCGCGAAGCTGCGGATGCGGCGATCGTCGCTGCGCACCCACGCATTCGCGCGCGTGTAGCGCAGCAGCTCGTCGGCGCTGGGCGGCGCTTCGCGCCCGCAATCCGCGCACACGCGCAGTTCGGCACCGTTCGCATCGACGACGAACCGTTGCTCGCCGGTTTCGGGCCAGGCCCAATCGCGCTGCGGCTCGAAACGAACGCGGTATCGAATTTCGCCGGCGCGGGCATCGGCGGAAATGCGATACGGCGACTTCACCAACAAACTGCGCACGATCGCGCGCGCTTGTTCGGCGGTGGGGCGCGGCGGCCGCACGGTTTGCGGCGCTTCCGCGCGCAGGGGCGTCGCCCAGACGAGCGCAAACGCGAACCCGAGCGCGATGCGGCGAGTCGCGCGCATCTCAAGGCGCCTCGAACGTCGCCGTGGCGGCGACGCGTTCTTCGTCCGTGAGCAGATCGATGTGTTTGCCCGCGTCGGTGTCGATCGTCAGCAGGGAGAACACCCACGCACCGTCGCGTTTGTCGGCGATGAGGGAAAGGTCGCCTTCGTCTTTCGGGCCGGCCAGCGCGAATTCGAGCGCGGCGTTGCCGCCGGTGTCGGAGGTGTTGATGTTCCCGGTGATCCACCAGCCCGGTTCGATCGGCGTGCCGAAGGCGGCGATCACGTCGGGCGACGACTGCGCGCGGCGCAATGCGGTCTGGTAGACATCGGACGATTTCATCAAACCGTAAATGCCAGAAATCGCAAGCAAGATCACGCCCACCATCAGGGTGAGCGAACTTAGAACGAGCGTGGGAATCGCCCATTTCCAATGGCGATCCCACCAGCCTTTTCGCGGCGCGACGGGCAACGGCGGCGGCGCGGCGTTCATCGTTTGAGGCACCGCGCGAAGAACGCTTCGGTGATGCGATAGCGATGCAGCGCGTCCTTGCCGCGCAGGCCGTGTTTGGCGCCGGGATAGGTCATCAGCTCGAAAGGCGTCGCGCGCTTCTGCAGATCGCTCATCAGTTTGGTGCTGTTGCCGAACAGCACGTTGTCGTCGGCCATGCCGTGGATCAGCAGCAATGCGTTGGGACGAATGCCGCCGACATGGGTGAAGACGCTGGCCTCGCGATAACCGTCCGGATTCGCCTTCGGCAGATCCATGTAGCGCTCGGTGTAGTGGGTGTCGTACAGCGCCCAATCGGTGACGGGCGCGCCGGCCACGCCGCAAGCGTAATCATCGGGCGCTTTGCCCAACAGCATCAGCGTCATGTAACCGCCGTTGGACCAGCCGTAAACGCCGATGCGTTCGCCGTCCACCCACGGTTGCGCGCGCAGCCAAGCGACGCCTTGGCGCTGATCGTCCACTTCCACCGTGCCCTGCTTGGCGTACAGCGCGCCGCCGAACGCCGCGCCGCGCCGTGGCGTGCCGCGGTTGTCCAGCGTGAACACCACATAGCCTTGCTGCGCGAGGTATTGGTTGAAGAAATGATCGCCGCGACCGGGCCAACTGTCGGTCGCGGTTTGCGCGGCGGGGCCGCCGTAGACGTAAACGACGACCGGGTATCGCTTCGCCGGATCGAAGTCCGCGGGTTTGATCACGCCGTAATGCAGCGGCGTCTTGCCGTCGGCCGCGGTGAGCGTGCCGAACTCCACCGGGCGATGCGCGCTGCGATAGCCCGCATACGGGTGTTCGGGTTTCGCCGGGTCGTTGTCGATCAGCGTCGCGAGGCGCGTGCCGTCGGCGCGATGCAGCGCGATTTGCGGCGGCGTGCCGGCGTTCGACCACGCATCGACATAGACGCTGGCGTTGCGCGCGAAATTGGCGCCGTGCATGCCGGGCTCGGTCGACAGCGTGCGGATTTTTCCGCCGGTCAACGGCACCGCATGCAGATGCGATTGCCGCGCGTCGGCCTTGCCGTCGGCGGTGCGCCCGGCGCTGAAATACACCTGACCGTTCGCCTCGTCCACCGCCAGCAGCGCATCCACCGGCCAGTCGCCGCGCGTCAGTTGTGTGAGTTTTTTGCCGTCGGCGCTGGCGAGGTACAGGTGTTCGAAGCCGCTGCGCTCGCTGCTCCACAGGAAGCGGTCGTCCTTGAGAAAGCGCAAGTTGTTGTGCAGCGGCACCCAAGTCTTCGCGGTTTCGGCGATCAGCGTGCGCTGTTGACCGCTGGCGAGGTCGGATTCGATCAATTCCAACAAGCGCTGATCGCGCGATTGGCGTTGGAAGGTCAGGCGGTTCGCGTCGCGCCAATCGACGCGGGTGAGATAGATGTCGGCGTTCGCGCCCAGATCGATGTCGCGGATCTGCCCGCGAGGATATTCGCGCTGTTGATGCACCGGCGGCATGCCGTCGCTCGGCTTGCTCCACGCGCGCAGCGTCAGCGGCGCGATCCGCACGACATGCAGCGTTATGCGCACGTTCGAATCGCCCGCGGCGGGATAGCGTTGCTCCACCACATCGGTACGGTCGGGATACACCTCGTAGCGCTTCTGAACCGGCACGCCGCTCTCGTCGATGCGCGCGAACGCGATGGCCGAATCGTCCGGCGCCCACCAATAACCGGTGTGACGATCCATTTCTTCGTCGGCGACGAACTCGGCCACGCCGTTGGCGATCGTCTCGCTGCCGTCGTGCGTGAGTCGCACTTCCTCGCCGCTGGCCAGATCGACGATCCACAGATCGCGACCGCGCACGAAGCTGACGAAGCCGCCCTGCGGCGAGACTTTCGGATCGGTGGCGAAGCCCTCGCCCGTGGTGAGTTTGCGCACGGCCTGCTTGCCGCTTTTCGCCAAGTCGTACAGATACAACTCGCCGCCCAGTGGGAACAGCAGCGTCTTGCCGTCGGGCGACCACTGGTAATCGACGATGCCCGACAAGGCCGCGGTGCGTTGCCGTTCGCGACGCGCTTTTTCTTCGTCGCTCAAGGTTTCTTCGCCCGGCAGCACGTCGGCGGAATCCACCAACAGCGCCGCGCGCCCCGCGGCCACATCGAACGCCCATAAATCCAGGCGATTGCGATCGCTGTCCTTGCCGCGCAGGAAGGTCACGCGCGAGCCGTCGGGCGCGATTTTCGGTTTCAGCAGCGTCGGCCCCGACAACGGCGCATCGCCGGTGATGGCTTCGAGGGTGAGCGCCTGCGGCGGCGGCGTGGACGGTGCGGCGAGCGCGGAAGGAGTGGCGAGCATGAACGTGAGCAGGCAGGCGGACAGGCGCATGGCGGAACCCGGAGGCGACAGGCCCGCAGCTTAGCCGCAACCCCACCCGATGTCCGCCCCCGCCGCGCGTAGAGCGGAGCGCAGCTCCGCTGTCCTATCTCCGAAACGCCCGCGTAGAGCGGAGCGAAGCTCCGCTGCCCTATCTCCGGAACGGTCGCGTAGAGCGGAGCAAAGCTCCGCTGTCCTATCTCCGAAACGCCCACGTAGAGCGGAGCGAAGCTCCGCTGTCATGTCTCCGGAGAGGATTTAGCGGAGCTTCGCTCCGCTCTACGGGAGGCCTTCGGGGATCAACGGCCGAACAGGGCTTTGCGCTGTTCGTCGGTCAGCGGCTGCCCGGCTTGCGGGTTCACCTGCTTGGTCAGCGCGTACGCGCGCTGCGTCGCCGGGCGCGCGCGGATCGCGGCTTGCCAACGGCGCACCTCGGGATACGGTTCCAGATCGATCGGCGCGCTGGTGTAAGGCGCGATCCACGGGTAACACGCCATGTCGGCGATGGTGTAGTCGTCACCGACGATGAACGCGCGGCCCTGCAGGCGTTTGTCGAGCACACCGAGCAGGCGATGCGCTTCGCGCGTGTAGCGATCGATGGCGTAGGGAATCTTTTCCGGTGCGTAGACGTTGAAATGCCCGTATTGCCCGGTCATCGGGCCTAATCCCGCCATTTGCCAGTACAGCCATTCCAGCGTCGCGGTCCGGCCGCGCAGATCGGCGGGCAGAAACATCCCCGTCTTCTCCGCCAGATACTGCAAGATCGCGCCGGATTCGAACACGCTCAGCGGCGCGCCGCCGTCGGCCGGGGCATGATCGACGATCGCCGGCATGCGATTGTTGGGCGCGATCGCGAGAAAGTCCGGCTCGAATTGTTCGCCCGCACCGATGTTCACCGGCACGATCCGGAACGCCAGCGGCTGCCCGGCTTCGGCCAGTTCTTCCAACAGCAGGGTGACTTTGTGGCCGTTGGGCGTAGGCCAGTAGTGCAGATCGATCATGGCGGCATCCGTCGCGTGCGTGGGGCGGACAGTCTACGTCGACAGTGCGATGCGCTTCGATGCCCGAGCGCGACAAAAACAAAATGCTGCGTCCCGAGCGCGACGCGCGGATCGACCCGGTGGCGCGACGAGCGCACCGCAACGAGCACACCGCAAAGATCGGCCACGATGCCCTACCGCCGCGGCGCATCGAGTAAAGCCAGCCTCCGCGCATTCGCCTTGGCGATGCGGCGCCGCGCCGGTACCCTATCGCATCGCTTCCAACACCGATGCCCCCATGTCGAACGCGCCTCGCGCCCCGCTCAATCTCTTGCCGCGCCTGATCTTCGCCTCGCGCTGGTTGCAGTTGCCGCTGTATCTCGGGCTGATCGTGGCCCAGGGCGTTTACGTCTTCCTGTTCCTGAAGGAATTGTGGCATCTCATCCACGACGCCAACACCCTCAGCGAACAGGGCATCATGCTGATCGTGCTCGGTCTGATCGACGTGGTGATGATCTCCAACCTGCTGGTGATGGTGATCGTCGGCGGCTACGAGACCTTCGTTTCGCGGCTGAATCTCGAAGGCCATCCCGACCAGCCCGAATGGCTCAGCCACGTCAACGCCAGCGTGCTGAAAGTGAAATTGGCGATGGCGATCATCGGCATTTCTTCGATCCATCTGCTCAAAACCTTCATCGAAGCCGGGCAACTCGGCTTACCGCTATGCACGCCGGCGCTACAGGCGGCCGAAGCGCTTTGCACCAAAGCCACCGCCACCGGCGTGATGTGGCAGGCGATCATCCACGGCCTGTTTATTCTGTCGGCGATCGGCATCGCCTACACCGATAAGCTGATGGCGGCGACGGCGAGCAAAGGCTCGCATTGATCGACAAAGCGGAGCGCAGCTCCGCTGCCCTTGCCTTTGTAGAGCGGAGCGCAGCTCCGCCGCCCTTTGCCTTTGTAGAGCGGAGCGAAGCTCCGCTGAAGCGTTCGATTCCACATGCTCAGCGGAGCTTCGCTCCGCTCTACGCGGGGTGATGGGTTTCGGGCAACGGATCGGGATCTCGCCAACGGCCGCGCCCAGCCCATCGCGTAGAATGCGCGCATGGATGTTTCCCACCTGCTCGACGGCCTGAACGCCGCACAGCGCGACGCGGTCAGCGCCGAACCGGGCCACTCGCTGGTGCTGGCCGGCGCCGGCTCCGGCAAAACGCGCGTGCTCACCCATCGCATCGCGTGGCTGCACGAAGTGCATGGCGTGCCGATGCACGCGATCTTCGCCGTCACCTTCACCAACAAAGCCGCGGGCGAAATGCGTCATCGCGCCGAATCGCTGCTGCCGCACGGCGCGCGCGGCATGTGGATCGGCACCTTCCACGGGCTCGCGCATCGCTTGTTGCGGCTGCATTGGCAGGACGCGAAGCTGCCCGAGAGTTTCCAGATTCTCGACAGCGACGATCAACTGCGCTTGGTCAAACGCGTGGTGCAGGCCTTGGAGCTGGACGAGGCGCGTTTCCCGCCACGGCAGATCGCGTGGTGGATCAACGCGCAGAAAGACGAAGGCCGCCGGCCGCAGCACATCCAACCCGAACGCACCGTGCATGGCGTGGACGAATGGGCGAGCGTGATGCTCCGCGCCTACACGCTGTATCAGGAACGTTGCGAACAAGCCGGCCTGGTGGATTTCGCCGAAATCCTGCTGCGCGCGCACGAGGTGCTGCGCGATCATCCACCGTTGCTTGCGCACTATCGCCAGCGGTTTCGCGAATTGCTGATCGACGAGTTCCAGGACACCAACACCCTGCAATACGCGTTCATTCGGCTGCTGGCGAGCGACACCGGGCATGTGTTCGTGGTCGGCGACGACGACCAGGCGATCTACGGCTGGCGCGGCGCGAAAGTGGAGAACGTGCAGAAATTCCTGCGCGATTTCCCCGGCGCCGCGACCATCCGGCTCGAACAGAATTACCGCTCCAGCGCGAATATCCTCGACGCCGCGAACGCGGTGATCGCGCATAACCCCTCGCGGCTGGGCAAGCGGCTGTGGACCGACAGCGGCGAAGGCGAGCCGATCGATCTGTATTCGGCGTTCAACGAGATCGACGAAGCACGTTTCGTGGTCGAACGCATCCGACAATGGGTGCGCGACGGCGGCAGCCATGGCGAGACCGCGATTCTCTACCGCAGCAACGCGCAATCCCGCGCTTTCGAAGAAACGCTGCTCGGCGAGCAAATCCCGTTCCGCGTCTACGGCGGCATGCGCTTTTTCGAGCGCGCCGAAATCAAGGACACGCTGGCGTATCTGCGCCTGATCGCCAATCGCAACGACGACGCGGCGTACGAGCGCGCGGTGAACACGCCGACGCGCGGCATCGGCGAGCGCACGCTGGACGAAGTGCGCCGTCGCGCGCGCACCGACGGTACCTCGCTATGGAAAGCCGCCGCCGCCATCGCGACCGGCGATGTCTTGCCGGCCCGGGCGCGGAGTGCGTTGGCCTCATTCCACGCGCTGATCGAAACGATCGAAAGCGAATGCGTCGATCTGCCGCTGAAGGACAAGATCGACCATGCGCTGGCGCGTTCCGGTCTGCGCACGCATTACGAACTGCAGTCCAAAGGATCGCTCGATTCGCGCACCGATAACCTCGACGAATTGGTGTCGGTAGCCTCCCGCTTCGTGCGCGGCGACGATGAAGAGACCGCAGCGCTGAGCGAACTCGTCGCCTTCCTCGCCTACGCCGCGCTGGAAGCCGGCGAAGGTCAGACCGAAGCCGGCGAGGACGGCGTGCAATTGATGACGCTGCACAGCGCGAAAGGCCTGGAATTCCCGCTGGTGTTCCTGGTCGGGCTGGAAGAAGGCCTGTTTCCGAACAACAAATCGATCGAAGAAGCCGGACGGTTGGAAGAAGAACGCCGCCTCGCTTACGTGGGCATCACTCGCGCGCGACAAAAACTGGTGTTGTGCTATGCCGAAGCGCGCCGTCTGCATGGCCAGGACATGTACGGCATGCCGTCGCGGTTCCTGCGCGAAATCCCGCCCGCGTTGATTCACGAAGTACGACCGAAAATCAACGTCTCGCGCCCGATGTACACCCCGCAACCGCGCAAGCAGTGGGGCCACGCCTCGCTGGACGAAGCCCCGAGCCTCCGCCTCGGCCAGAACGTGCGCCATCCCACCTACGGCACCGGCGTGGTGATCGATATCGAAGGCGGCGGCGCGCACGCACGCGTGCAGGTGAATTTCGACGACGTCGGCAGCAAGTGGTTGGTGCTGGCGTATGCGAAATTGCAACCGGTGTGATCGGCGAACGTCGAAGCCTCCTCGTCACCGGCGCCTCGGGGCGGATCGGTCGCGCGATCTGGGTTCGACTGCAGGCGCGCGGCGACGATCCGCGAGGCCTGGACCGCAGGATGGGCCCGGCGGTGCAATGGCTGGCCGACATTGGCGACGACGCGATGCTCAAGCGCGCCTGCGAGGGCGTGGATGCGGTGGTGCATACCGCGGCCCTGCATGCGCCGCATGTCGGCCACGTCGCCGATACCGAATTCGAACGCATCAACGTCGATGCGACGCGAAAGCTGCTGGATGTCGCTGCGCGCGCGGGCGTGCCGCGGATCGTCTTCGCCAGCACGACCGCGCTGTATGGCGACGCGTCGATCGCGGACGGACGCGCGACATGGGTGGACGAAGCTTTGGCACCCATGCCGAAGACCATCTATCACCGCACCAAATTGGCGGCCGAAACGCTGTTGCGGGAAGCGGCGGAACAAGGCGGGCCATCGGTCCGAATCCTGCGAATGTCCCGATGCTTCCCCGAACCCGCGAACGCGATGGCCGTGCTGCGATTGCATCGCGGGATCGATGCCCGCGACGTCGCCGATGCCCATGCCAAGGCCGTCGTCCACGAGGGCGCCACGCACGCGACTTTCGTGGTCTCGGGATCGACGCCATTCGGCCAGGACGATCTCGAGGAACTTGCAGCCGATGCTACGACCGCGATCGCCCGCAAGGTGCCCGCGCTCGTCGCAGCGTTCTCGGCGCGCGGCTGGTCGCTGCCGTCGACCATCGACCGCGTGTACTGCCCGCATGCGGCGATGACGGCGCTCGATTGGGCGCCTCGCTACGGTTGGGATGCGGTCGTTGAGCAGTTCGATGTCGGCTCGACGGAGGTGTTGCCGCCCGCGACCCATCACGCCATCGATGCCGATCTCCGCGATTGATTTCCCCGTTTACTCACCCAGCCCGCGTAGGGTGGGGTGAGCGCAGCGAACCCCACCATTGCCATGTGTCCGATGGATGGGACAATAATCGACGCCGCTTCATCGGGTGTCTGTGGTTCATGTCAACCACAATGTCTTGTCGTATCCACGCTATTGAGATCTAAGTCTCATCAAAGGAGGAATGGACAATGAAGTTTCGAGAAATAGCATCTCGCCTGACTGGTTTTAGTACTCCTATATTTGGCATTTCATGGAATCCACCTGAAACTGAGATTGCCGCTGCAAGACGGCTGATTACCTTCTTAGAAGATCGGCGTGTTCTTTATGTTCCTTCGGAAGCGGAGGTGCCGAATCACTGTATTGACTCAATCCTAGAAATACGTCGTTATCTGACGAGTGAAATGGGTGATGTGGCAAAGGATGAAACACTAGGACAATCAATGTCTGCCATGCGGGCAGCATGCAGGAAATTTCTGGATGCTACTCAAGTAGACGAGGGGCGGATCATTCAATTCGGTGCTGATCGCAGCCATTATGCTAGCTGGGTCTTTATCGCCGCACTTGGTGAGCTTCGAGGTATCTTTGGGCTACACATCGCACGGATAGCAACCGCATTCGGCCTTGACGTCGAATCGCAGCTAGCGGTGATCCTTCCCGCGCAGACTGAGGAGTAGCGAACCCCACCATTGCCATCCATCCGACGGATCGGACAATAATCGACGCCGCTCCGCCGAATGTCTCCGCAAGCGGAACCTCCGTGATGGTGGGGTTCGCTGCGCTCACCCCACCCTACGCAGCTTCGACAAGAGTTCGCTTCGATGACCGACACCTCCGATACCGACTTCCACCGCGTTCGCGATTACCTCACCGATCTGCAGGACCGCATCTGCGCGGCGATCGAAGGCGTCGACGGCGCGGCGACGTTCCGCGAGGACACCTGGCAGCGCGCGGAAGGCGGCGGCGGGCGCACGCGGGTGCTGCGCGACGGCGCGGTGTTCGAGCAGGCGGGGATCGGGTTTTCCGACGTGTCGGGCACGACGCTGCCGCCGTCGGCCACCGCGGCGCGGCCGGAATTGGCCGGCGCCTCGTGGCGCGCGGTCGGGGTGTCGCTGGTGTTCCATCCACGCAATCCTTATGTACCGACCACGCACGCCAACGTGCGCCATTTCCGCGCGCTGCGCGACGGCGAAACCGTGGCGTGGTGGTTCGGCGGCGGTTTCGATCTGACGCCGTTCTACCCGTTCGACGAGGACGTGCATCACTGGCACCGCGTGGCGCGCGATCTGTGCGAACCGTTCGGTGGGCAGACGCGTTACGACGCGCACAAGCGCTGGTGCGACGAGTACTTCTTCCTCAAGCATCGCAACGAGACGCGCGGCGTCGGCGGCTTGTTCTTCGACGATCTGCACGAGGATTTCGAGCGCGATTTCGCCTATCAGCGCGCGGTCGGCGACGGTTTTCTCGATGCGTATCTGCCGATCGTCGAGCGCCGCAAAGACGCGTCCTACGGCGAGCGCGAGCGGCAATTCCAGTTGTATCGGCGCGGCCGTTACGTCGAATTCAATCTCGTGTTCGATCGCGGCACGCTGTTCGGCCTGCAATCGGGCGGGCGCACCGAATCGATTCTGATGAGCCTGCCGCCGCTGGTGCGTTGGGAATACGGCTACGCGCCGGAGGCCGACAGCGACGAGGCGCGGCTGTTCGAGTATCTGAAACCACGCGATTGGTTGTAAGCGCCGGCGCGGCTTTTGCGACGCGCCGGGATTGTTGATCGGAACCGTCGACCGGAGCCGCCGAATCTCGCGTTACGATTTCTTTTCCACCGCATCCACCGCGTCGCGGATCGCTTGCTCGTGAAAGCCGGAAATTTCGCGGTCGCCGATGTACAGCAAGGGCACGTACTGACCGCCGCGACGCGTGAATTCCTCGAAATGCTCTTTCGATTTATCGACTTGGTATTCGGTGTAGGCGACGCCTTTCTCGGCGAAGATCTTGCGGACTTTCGCGCAGTACGGGCAACCGGTGGTCGAATACATCACGATCTCGTGCCCGGCCTTGCGGTAGATCGCGCTGTAATCGCCGGTTTTGTACTCGGGTTCCGGAAAGAGCTTGTGGTACGCAGCCGTGGCGTAGGGGCCGGCGTACAAACCGGCCACGAAGCACAAGGGAATCAACAACACGGCGAGTACGGTTTTCAGGGACTTGGGCATGGGGACGGTCCTGTCGGGGGAAGAACGGCGGCGCACGTGCGGTAATGGGATCGATCGCGTCGCGACCGGCTACGTCG
>JAGNNB010000454.1 GCA_017990865.1 Lysobacteraceae bacterium | reverse complement strand
TTGTCGGTCGACGCCGCGACCGCGACCAACGTCGGCGCGCGTCACGGTAAACCCATCGTGCTCACGGTACGCACGGACGAAATGGCCGCCGCGGGGCATGCGTTTTTCCTGTCGGAGAATGGCGTGTGGCTGACCGATGCCGTGCCGCCGGATTTCATCGATTTTCCCGAGAGTTGACCCGCGCTGCGACCGAAACGCGCGGACATCGAATCGACTCAAACCCACTCGATCCGGATCGAATCCGACGGAAACGTCGCGAATTGTTCGGGAATACGTTTTCAGCACGGGCCGCGCGCCTTGCTCCGAGTACTCGGATCGCCGACAGTGCAGCGCGTCGCGCGTTTCGCGAAAGGCTGTTTTAGCGCGCGTTTTTGCTGCATCGCACAATCGCGATGCCGACGATTGACTCCGACCGGACTCGCCAGGAGGCCAGGATGCGTCACTTCTTCTCTCGATCGAACCGCGCGCTCACGACGCTCGCGGCCCTGTGCCTGACGTTGACCTTGGCCGCGTGCGATCCGCCGTGGCGCGCCGAGATCACCGCCGATGGCGCGAACGCCGAATTCGGGTCGGCGCAAGCCGCGCTGGATGCGTCCGCGAAACATCCTCACGACGACGCGACCAGCGGCATCTGCGAGGCGACGGATCTCAGCACCGTGCTCGATCCCGTGCCGCCGTCGACGGGCACGTCGCCGGTGAACGTGCGCATTCATTACCGTCGCGAAGACGCGCAATACGGCGATTGGGGTTTGCATCTGTGGCAAGTGAACGATGCCGGTCAGTACATCGCCGACTATCCTGGCGTGAACTGGAACGCGCCGTTCGCGCGCACGGGCATCGATAGCTACGGCGCGTATTTCGATCTGCCCGCGACCGCGTTCGACAATCCCGCGGCCGCCGGTTTCGGTTTCATCGTGCATCCGCCGGGCCAAGGCGGCGACCCGGGCGGCGATCGCGTGTGGAAATTCGCCGACGGCGGCGAGTTCTGGCTGCGCTCCGGCGACAGCACGGTGTATCGCAGCAATCCGCTGACGACCACGCTCGATGTGCATACCGTGCGCGTGCATTACAAACGTTTCGACGGCGTGTTCGACCAGTGGGGCCTGCATCTGTGGCCGAGCAGCGGCATCGACACCGCGCGTCTGCCGGGTTTGACGCTCGACCAATGGGACAATCCGGTGCCGTTGAACGCGATGCCGGCTTACGTCGCGCAGGGCGCGAACGACATCGTGTTCGATCTGCCGGTGTTGAACCCGACCGGCGATGCGAATCGTCGCGCCGTGGAGTTCATCGTGCACGGCCTGCCGAGCAATCCCAACGGCGGCGTGAACAACAAGGACGGTTGGAACGACAATATCCGCGCCGCGTTCGGCGCGATGACCATCGTCAATGGCGTCGGCCATATCTGGTTGATCGGCGGCGATGCGCGCGTGTTCTACTCGACGCCGGACACGCGCCGCGTGTCGAGCACCGATGCGCGCGCGGTGTGGTTGACGCGCGACCGCATCCAATGGCCGCAAGTCGATAGCGCCGGTCGCTTCAAGCTGTACCACTCCGCCAGCGGCCAAATCCGCGTGCGTCGCGGCGCCGCCGTGGAAGGCGCGGACGGCGCGATCGCGCTCGATGTCGGCGGCGCTGTGCCGCCCGCGGCCGCCGAACGCTTCAAGTACGTCGGCGCGGGCGTGGTGCTGTCGGTGCCGACCTCCGCCGCGGCGCAGTTGGACCAGGCGCTGCGCGCGCAGATGGTGTTGGTGCAAGAAGACAACGACGGCAATGCGCTCGGCGCGACCACCGCGCAGATCGCCGGCTTGCTGGACGATCGTTTCGCCACCGCCGAAACGGTGGACGACTTGGGCGTGTCTATGCGCCACGGCCGTACCGCGTTCAAGCTGTGGGCGCCCACCGCGCAGAAGGTCGCGCTCTGCGTTTACGGCCGCGGCGGTTTCCGCAGCGCGCAGCGCGAGATGCAGCTCGATACGACGACCGGCGTGTGGAGCCTGCGTCAGCACGGCCGTCTCGACGGCTTGTACTACCGCTACGCCGTCGAAACCTTCGTGCGCGGCGTCGGTCGCGTGCGCAATCTCGTCACCGATCCGTATTCGATCGGGCTCGACGCGAATTCGCAGCGCAGCTATATCGCCGATCTCGACGCGCCGTGGCTGATGCCGCACGGCTGGCAGCACAGCGATCCGCCGCGCAACGTGCGTGCGCAGGAAGATCTCTCGGTGTACGAACTGCACGTGCGCGATTTCTCGGCGAACGACCCCAGCGTCAGCCCTCGCAATCGCGGCAAATATCTAGCCTTCGCCGAGTGGAACGCCAATGGCATGAAGCATCTGCGCGCGCTCGCCAACGCCGGTCTCACCGACGTGCATCTGTTGCCGGTGTTCGATATCGCCAGCGTGCCGGAAACCGGCTGCGTGTCGCCGACGATTCCCGACGCCGGTCCGGATTGGGCCGATCAACAAGCGGCGGTGGCCGCGACGCGCGGCGAAGATTGCTTCAACTGGGGCTACGATCCCTGGCACTTCACCGCGCCGGAAGGCAGCTACGCCAGCGACGCGAACGATGGCGCCGCGCGTATTCGCGAATTCCGCGCGATGGTGATGTCGCTGCATCGCGCCGGTCTGCGCGTGGGCATGGACGTGGTCTACAACCACACCACCGCCTCGGGCCAGAACGATCGCTCGGTGCTCGACCGCGTGGTACCGGGTTACTACCACCGTCTGAACGACGTCGGCGATATCGAACGCTCGACCTGCTGCGACAACACCGCCACCGAAAACGCGATGATGGGCAAGCTCATGATCGATTCGGTGAAAACCTGGGCGACGGAGTACAAGATCAGTTCGTTCCGCTTCGATCTGATGGGTCATCAACCGCGTGCGACGATGGAACGACTGCAAACCGAAGTGAACGCCGCCGCCGGTCGCCGCGTCGAACTGTTCGGCGAAGGTTGGAATTTCGGCGAAGTCGCCAACGGCGCGCGTTTCGTGCAGGCCTCGCAGTTGTCGCTGAACGGTTCGGGCATCGGCACCTTCAGCGACCGCGCGCGCGATCACGTGCGCGGTGGTTCCGGTTTCGACAGCGGCATCGCGCTGCGTCGCAATCAGGGCTACATCAACGGCATGCAC
>JAGNNB010000453.1 GCA_017990865.1 Lysobacteraceae bacterium | reverse complement strand
CGAAGCGCGGGCCGCTCCGATCGCGTCCGTGCGCGTCTTCCAGCGCATGCAGCCAGTCGTTGAGCGCATGGGGATCCAAATCGCTCTCGATCGTCGCCGCCGCGTTGAGGAAGTCCGCGCCCGCGAAACCGACCGCCGGAAAACGATAGACATCGGAGGCGGCCTCGACAACGAAGCGATCCCGCAACGCGCGCATGGCCGAACGCAGATTCGCCTCGGGGTCTTGATTGCTGCCGAGGCTCAAATACGCTTTGCCCATACGGTTACGGCGTCCGGCTGCGTTCGACGATCACGCCCACCGCGCGCGCGCCGCGCACCGCGCCGGGCTTGCTGAGTTTCAAGCGCACATGGCTCACGCCGAATTCGGTCAGCACGATCTCCGCGCAACGCTCGGCCAAGGTTTCGACCAGGCCGAACGAGGATTGGGAGACGTACTCGATCAACCGTTTGCTCACCGCTTTGTAGTTCAGCGTATCGGCGATGTCGTCGGTCGCCGCGGGCTTGCGGTTGTCGAAGCTCATTTCGAGATCGAACCACAGGGGCTGACGTACGCGACGCTCCCAATCGTAGATACCGATCAACGCCTCGATCTCGAGGCCTTCGATGAAAACCTTGTCCATAGGTTGCGCGTCGGAATGCCGTCAGGGGAATCGGCGGCGCCATCCTAACCGGAAGCGCAGGCGCGTAGTGGGCTCAAACGAGGAATCGTTCACGCGATCGAATTTGCCTATCGCGGGCCTTGCTGCGCCGGTGAAGGCTCGCCGCGCGCGGCATCGCGTACCACAGGCTCCAGCGTGGCCATGTCCCAACGCGGCGAGATCCGAATCGCGGCGTCGCTGCGTTGCCCGGCTTCCAAGCGCAACGCGCCGGCGAAGGCGATCATCGCGCCGTTATCGGTGCACAGGGCCGGCGGCGGAAAACACACGCGACCGCGGCGTTCGGCGGCCATCGTCTGCAATCGTGCGCGCAACCTGCGGTTAGCGCCGACCCCGCCGGAGACGATCAGCGTGTCGCATCCGGTCGCTTCCAAGGCGCGTCGACACTTGATCGCCAACGTCTCCACCACCGCGTCCTCGAACGCCCGGGCGATCCGCGCCATGGTGTCGGGGCTGCGGTCGCTATCGCGCCACGCCAGCAAGACCTGGGTCTTGAGCCCGCTGAAACTGAAGTCGAGACCGGGCCGGTCGGTCATCGGCCGCGTGAATTTATACGACCCGGCGTCGGGCGCCTGGGCCGCCAACGCGGCCAACTGCGGCCCGCCCGGGTACGGCAGCCCCATCAACTTGGCGGTCTTGTCGAAGGCTTCGCCGGCGGCGTCGTCCAGCGTCTCGCCGAGCAGGCGATAACGGCCGATGGCTTCCACCGACACCAATTGGGTATGTCCGCCCGACACCAGCAGGGCCACGAACGGCGGTTCGGGCCGGCCCAGCGCCGAGTCGTCGTCCATCAGCGGCGCCAGCAAATGACCTTCCATGTGATGGACGCCGATCGCCGGCACCTCGAGCGCCCACGCCAGCGCCCGGGCCATGCCGGCCCCGACCAGCAAGGCGCCGACCAACCCCGGCCCGGCGGTGTAGGCCACGCCGTCGATGTCGTCGAGCCCCAGCCCCGCTTCGGCCAGGGTTTGGCGGGTCATCGGCAGCAGTTTGCGCACGTGATCGCGGCTCGCCAGTTCCGGCACCACCCCGCCGTACTCGGCGTGCAGCGCGATCTGGCTGTAGACCGCATGCGCGCGCAGCCCCGCCGCACCGGGCAGCGCGGTGTCGTAGACCGCAACGCCAGTTTCGTCGCAGGAGGTTTCGATGCCGAGGACTTTCACGGGACGGTCGGGAGAAATATGCGGCGCGCCCGGTCGTCCGCGGACGACCGAATTCGGGGCGAGAGGCCGCCCCTCGCCGCGCTTGCGCGGGCCGCGCGGGGGCCGCTATCATACGCGGCTCGCCCGGCCCTCGTGCCCGTGCGTCTGCGAGTCCCTTCGCAAGAGCCCGGCCATTCCTGCCGGACTATCCAAATTCCGAGAGTCTTATGCCCAGCGTCAAAGTCCGCGAAAACGAGCCCTTCGAGTTTGCCCTGCGTCGCTTCAAGCGCACCTGCGAAAAAGCCGGCGTGCTGGCCGAAGTCCGCAAGCGCGAGTTCTACGAAAAGCCGACCCAGGAGCGTAAGCGCAAAGCCGCCGCTGCGGTGAAGCGCCAGGCCCGCCGCACGTCGCGCGACGCGACCAAGCGTCAGCGTCTGTATTGATCGCACCGGTCGCGACCCCGGTCGCGATCCGCGTGAACCTGAAGCCGGCCGCGCTCTGCGCTGCCGGCTTTTTGCGTGTTCGGGCTTCGCCCGCGCCCGCTAACGTACGACACCACGTACGCCCCACCCTGCGCGGCGCCGCCGCGCATCGCACCACGGAAGCAGAACCATGAGCCTGAAACAACGTCTCACCGACGACATGAAAACCGCGATGAAAGCCGGCGAAAAAGAGCGCCTGGGCACCATCCGCCTGATCAACGCCGCCATCAAGCAGAAAGAAGTCGACGAGCGCATTCAGCTCGACGATGCCCAGGTGTTGGCCGTGCTCGAAAAGATGGTCAAGCAGCGCAAGGACTCGGTGACGCAGTACGAAGCCGCCAGCCGCGAAGATCTGGCCGTGATCGAACGCGCCGAAATCGCGGTGATCGAGCAGTATTTGCCGGAGAAGCTGGGCGAAGCCGAGATTCTGGCCGCAATCGACGCCGCCATGGTCGAAACCGGCGCATCGGCACCGGCCGATATGGGCAAGCTGATGGGCGTGCTGAAACCGCGTCTGGCCGGCCAAGCCGATATGGGCCTGGTCTCGAAGCTGATCAAAGCCCGTTTGGCGGGTTGATCCGACCGACCGGCGACGGGACCACCGCCCCCATGACCGCCGCGCCCACCGAACCGCGCATTCGCCCCGCGACGCCCGCGGACACGGCGCTGATTCTCGCGCTGATCCGCGAACTGGCCGAGTACGAACGACTCGCCCACGAAGCGGTCGCGAACGAGGCCGGCCTCGCGGCGCAGTTGTTCGGGCCGACGCCGCGCGCGGAAGTGTTGATCGCGGAGGTCGGCGGCGCGCCCGCCGGCTTCGCGCTGTTCTTCCACAATTTCTCGACCTTCGTCGGCAA
>JAGNNB010000054.1 GCA_017990865.1 Lysobacteraceae bacterium | reverse complement strand
GCGGTTATCTCTACCCCGGTCACGGCATGATGACCTGGGTGGTGGCGATTCTCGGCGCGATCGTGCTGTTGTTCCTGTTCGAGATGATTCGAAAGAAGAAGTGACGCGGCTTGCGCGAATCGCGCATCGCCCGAACGAAAACGCCCGGTTAGAGCCGGGCGTTTTCTTTGTTGTCGGCGATAGGCACGCAGCGAGCGCGCCGGGCGAATCAATCGCCCAACAACCGCTCCACCGCGCGCTCCGCCAGCGCCTCGGCGCTCTCGTCGGTGGTCGTCAACCGAAGTTCGGGCGCTTCCGGAACTTCGTACGGTGAATCGATGCCGGTGAAATTCGGAATCTTGCCGGCGCGCGCTTTCGCGTACAGACCTTTCACATCGCGTCGCTCGACTTCTTCCAACGGCGTATCGACGAAGACTTCGACGAACTCGCCGTCGGCGAACAACTCGCGCGCCATGCGGCGTTCGGCGCGGAAGGGCGAGATGAAGCTGACCAATACGATCAAGCCGGCATCGACCATCAAGCGCGCGACTTCGGCGACGCGGCGGATGTTCTCCACGCGGTCTTGATCGCTGAAACCCAGGTCCTTGTTCAAACCGTGGCGGACGTTATCGCCGTCCAGCAAGTACGTATGCAGCCCCATCGCCTGCAGGCGCTTCTCGACCAGATTGGCGATGGTGGATTTGCCCGAGCCCGACAGCCCCGTGAACCACAGGCAGCGCGGCGTTTGGCCCAGGCTGCGCGCGCGCGCGGTTTTGTCGACTTCCAGATGCTGCCAATGCACGTTTTCGGCGCGGCGCAGCGCGAAATCCAGCGTGCCGGCGGCGACGGTGGCGTTGGTCTGGCGATCGATCAGAATGAACCCGCCCAAGGCGCGGCTATCGGCATAGCGTTCGAAGGCGATGGGTTGGTCCAGATGCAGATTGCAGTAGCCGACTTCGTTCAACTCCAGCAGCTTCGCGGCCAGCGGCTCCTGCGTGTTCACATCGACCTTGTGCTTGATCTCCGTCACCGACGCACCGACGCTGCGCGCGCCGATCTTCAACCAGTACGGGCGCCCGGGCAGCAGCGGCTGTTCGCCCATCCACAGCACATGCGCGGCGAATTGATCGGAGACCTGCGCCGGAGCGGACGCCGCTGAGATCACATCACCGCGACTGATGTCGATTTCGTCGGTCAGCGTGACCGTCACCGCTTCGCCGCGGGTCGCCTGCGCGCGATCGATCAAGGCATGCGTCGCATCCGCGCTCACGATGCGCGCGACGCGGGAACGGCGGCCGGACGGCAACGCCACCACGTCGTCGCCCAGCGCGATCGCGCCCTCGGCGACGGTGCCGGCGAAACCGCGGAAATGCTGATCCGGCCGACACACCCATTGCACCGGCATGCGAAAACCCGGGGCATCGCGCTCGCCTTCGCGCGTGTCCACGGTTTCCAGGTGTTCCAGCAGCGTCGGGCCTTCGTACCACGGCGTGCGCGCGGAGCGCTGCAGCAGATTGTCGCCCTGCAACGCGGACAGCGGGATCGCGACCACATGCGGAATACCGAGCTTCGCCGCCAACGCGCGGTAATCGCTTTCGATGCGCGCGAAGATGCCGCGATCGAAATCGACGAGATCCATCTTGTTCACCGCCAGCACCACATGCCGCAGGCCCAGCAGCGAGACGATGTAGCTGTGCCGATGCGTCTGCGTCAGCAGGCCTTTGCGCGCATCCACCAGCACCACGGCCAAGTCGGCGGTGGACGCGCCGGTCGCCATATTGCGGGTGTACTGCTCGTGCCCGGGGCAATCGGCGACGATGAATTTGCGCCGGTCGGTATCGAAGAAGCGATACGCGACATCGATGGTGATGCCCTGCTCGCGCTCGGCCTGCAGGCCGTCCACCAGCAGCGCGAAATCCAATTCGCCGTTCTGGGTGCCGTGACGACGGCTGTCGCGTTCGAGCGCGGCCAGTTGATCGTCCAGCAATAGGCGCGTGTCGTGCAGCAGGCGACCGATCAACGTGCTCTTGCCGTCGTCCACGCTGCCGCAGGTGATGAAGCGCAGCAGACGCTTGCGTTCGTGGCGTTGCAGATAATCGGCGACGGCATCCGCGGCTGCGACGGCGCTGCGTTCTAAACCGGCCGACATCAGAAATACCCCTCTTGTTTCTTCTTCTCCATCGACGCCGATGGGTCGTGATCGATCACCCGGCCTTGGCGTTCTGAAGTGGTCGCGACCAGCATTTCGGCGACGATTTTTTCCAGTGTGTCGGCTTCGGATTCGATCGCGCCGGTCAGCGGATAGCAGCCGAGCGTGCGGAAACGCACGCGCTTGACCGCGGGGGTTTCGTCTTCGCGCAGCGGCAAGCGGTCGTCGTCCAGCATCAGCAAGGCGCCGTCGCGCTCGATCACCGGACGCTCGGCGGCGAGATACAGCGACGGCACCGGAATGCGTTCGCGGTAGATGTAGAGCCACACGTCGAGTTCGGTCCAATTCGAAATCGGAAACACCCGCACCGATTCGCCTTTGTGGATCCGCGTGTTGTAGAGGTTCCACAACTCCGGGCGCTGATTCTTCGGGTCCCAGCGATGCTGCGCGCTGCGGAACGAGAACACGCGCTCTTTCGCGCGGGATTTTTCCTCGTCGCGGCGCGCGCCGCCGATGGCCGCGTCGTAACCGCCGGCATCCAGCGCCTGCCGCAGCGCCTGCGTCTTCATCACGTCGGTGTGGACGGTGGCGCCGTGACTGATCGGGCCGATGCCCTGCGCCACGCCTTCGGGATTGATGTGGGTGCGCAGTTCGATGCCGGTCTCGGCCGCGCGGCGGTCGCGGAAGGCGATCATTTCCGAGAACTTCCAGCCGGTGTCGATATGCAGCAGCGGGATGGGCGGCTTGGCCGGCGCGAAGGCCTTGAGCATCAGATGCAGCAGCACCGAGCTGTCCTTGCCGATGGAATACAGCATCACCGGGTTGCGGAACTCGGCCGCGACCTCGCGCAGGATGTGGATGCTTTCGGCTTCCAGGCGATCGAGGTGGCTGAGATCGCCGGGCGAGAGCGCGGCGGACGCCGGCAAGGAGGACATGGGCATTCGGGGCGGTGGCATCGGTCGGCGTCTAGTATCGGCCACCGCGCACGCCGCAGATAGTCCGCGCGGGACATAAGCGCATAACGAGGCGTCCTTTCCGCGCGAGGACCGCACTGCCTAGGCTGAGCCCATCGGTCGATGCCCATCGGCTTATTCGACTCGTTCGCCGCCTCGCCCCCTTCGCCACAGATACCCGCCCATGTCCGCTGCCCTCGCGCCATCGACCGATGCGCCGCTCACCCTCCCCGGGGCGACGACGGCAACGGCGCGCGGAGAAACGTCGCTTCTGCCGCTATCGCAGGATCAGGCGCTTTTGCTGGCCCGATTGACCGAGCGACTCGAGGCGTCCCAGTTGTGGTGGTTGTCGGGCTATGCGGCAGGACTCGCCGCTGGACGCACCGACGGAGGTCGCGCTTCGACGCCGGACGTGGTGGCCGGCGTCGAAGCGAACCCGGGCATCGCCAGCACCGCCGCCGACCCGCCCCGGCTCACCGTCGTCTACGGCAGCCAGACCGGCAACGCCAAGCGCGTGGCCGAAGCGCTGGCGCAGCGATTGAGCGCCGACGGCCTGCCGGTGCGGCTGCTGCGCGCCGATGCCTACCCGCTGCGCGAATTGGCGAACGAGCGCTACCTCGCCATCGCGATCAGCACGCAGGGCGACGGCGACCCGCCGGACGATGCGCGCGGTTTCGTCGAACACCTGCTCGGCAAGCGCGCGCCGAAACTGCCGCAGCTCAAATTCGCGGTGCTGGGGCTGGGCGATTCCAGCTACCCGCAGTTCTGCGCGATCGGCCGCCGGCTCGACGAGCGCTTGGCCGAATTGGGCGGCGAGCGCTGGCTCGATCGCGCCGATGCCGATCTGGACATCGATACGATCGCCGCGCCTTGGCTGGACAGCGTGCAGCGCCGTTCGTCCGACGCCTTGACGCCGCGCCCGGCGGCGCCGTCCGCGACGGTCACGCCGCTGCGGCCGGTCGCGCCCACGCCCGAACGCTGGTCGCGCGAGCGCCCGTTCGCGGCCGAAGTGCTGACGAATCAGCGCATCGTCGGCCGCGATTCCGGGAAAGATATTCGTCATCTCGAGATCGGCCTCGACGGCACCGCTCTCGACGGCGGCGGCTTGGACTACGAACCGGGCGACGCGCTGGGCGTCTGGCCGCAAAACCCGCCCGCGTTGGTGGATGCGCTGATCGACGCGCTGGGCGTCGATGGCGATGCCGTCGTCGCGGTCGGCGAACGCGAACGACCGCTGCGGGACTGGCTGGCCCACGAACGCGAAATCACCCGACTCAGCCGTCCGTTCCTCGCGGCGCATGCGGCGCGCGCGCCGAGCGATGCCCTGCAGCATGCGCTGTCGGCCGAGGGCCGCGAAGCACTCGCGCGGCTGTTCGCGGAGTGGCAAGTGCTCGATCTGCTGCGCGCGCATCCTGCGCGCTGGGAACCGAACGCGTTGATCGACGCGCTGCGCCCGCTGCAGCCGCGCATGTACTCGATCGCCTCCAGCCGCAAAGCCGTGGGCGATGAGGCGCATCTCACGGTGGCGCATATCGAATACGCCCACGGCGGCGAAACGCGCTGGGGCGCGGCCTCGCATTTCCTGGCCCGCGCAGAAGAAGGCGCGAGCCTGCCGGTGTTCCTGGAGCGCAACGAACGCTTCCGCCTACCTGCCGATCCGTCGCGCGACATCCTGATGATCGGTCCCGGCACGGGCGTCGCACCGTTCCGCGGCTTCGTGCAGGAACGCGAAGCCGTCGGCGCCAGCGGTCGCAACTGGTTGGTGTTCGGCAACCCGCACGCGCGCAGCGATTTTCTGTATCAGACCGAATGGCAGGACGCGCTACGGCGCGGCGCGCTGCATCGCTTGAGCCTCGCGTTCTCGCGCGATCAAGCGCAGAAGGTCTATGTGCAGCACGCGCTGCGCGAACAAGGCCGCGAGGTCTACGACTGGCTACAGAACGGCGCGCACCTGTACGTCTGCGGCGACGCCACGCGCATGGCGAAAGACGTGCATGCGACGTTGATCGAGATCGTGGCCGAACACGGCGGCCTGGATGCGGAGGGCGCTGGCGAGTACATCGCGACGCTCGCCGCGCAGGGCCGCTACGCGCGGGACATCTACTGAGACGCACATGAGCGCGCATTCCGTCGAAGACATCAAACGCGGCAGCGGCCGATTGCGCGGCACGCTGGAGGCGTCGCTCGCCGACCGCGTGACCGGCGCCTTGGCCGAAGCCGATCAAACGCTGATCAAGTATCACGGCAGCTATCAGCAGGACGATCGCGATATCCGCGAAGAGCGTCGCCGGCAAAAACTCGAACCGGCGTACGCGTTCATGATCCGCACGCGCACGCCGGGCGGCGTGGTCTCGCCCGCGCAATGGCTGAAACTCGACGCCATCGCCACCGAATACGCCGAACGAGGCCTGCGCATCACTACGCGCCAAGCGTTTCAGTTTCACGGCGTGATCAAGCGCGAGCTGAAAGCGACGATGCAGGCGATCAACGCCGCGCTGATCGATACACTCGCCGCCTGTGGCGACGTGAACCGCAATATCGCGGTTTCGGCCAACCCGCAGCTTTCGCATCTGCACGGCGCGGTGCATGCGCAGGCCGCCGCGCTGTCGTGGCATTTGCTGCCGAATACGCGGGCCTACTACGAAATTTGGCTGGACGAGGAAAAAGTCGTCGATAGCGGCGCGGAGGACGAACCGATCTACGGCGACGCCTACCTGCCGCGCAAGTTCAAAATCGGTTTCGCGATCCCGCCGGATAACGATGTCGACGTGTTCGCGCAGGATCTGGGTTTCGTCGCGATCGCGGGCGCCGACGGCGCGTTGGCCGGCTACGACGTGACCATCGGCGGCGGCATGGGCGCGACGCACGGCGATCCGGAAACCTACCCGCGCATCGGCGATGTGGTCGGCTTTATCGCGCCGGAGCATGTCGTCGCGATCGCCGAAGCGGTCATCACGACGCAACGCGATTGGGGCAACCGCGCGGTGCGCAAACGCGCGCGGCTGAAATACACCATCGACGATCGCGGCCTGGACGCGTTCAAGGCCGAAGTGGAGCGCCGCAGCGGTGTGCGTTTCGGCGCCCCCCGCGGGTTCGCATTCGCGAGCAACGGCGACCGTTTCGGTTGGCGCGAAGGTCACGACGGCCGCTGGCATTTAACGTTGCGCATTCTCGCCGGGCGTATCTGGGACCGCGATGGCCTCCGGCATCTCAGCGGCTTGCGTGCGATCGCCGCCGCTCTGAACGACGCCGACGACGGCGCGGGCAACGATACCGAATTTCGGCTCACCGCCAATCAGAACCTGGTCATCGCCAACGTGTCGTCCGCGCAGCGCGACACCATCGATCGCTTGATCGTCGAATACGGTCTCGACACGCACGCGCACGCCAGCGCGCTGAAGCGCAACGCCTTGGCCTGCGTCGCGTTGCCGACCTGCGGCTTGGCGATGGCCGAGGCGGAGCGTTATCTGCCCGCGTTCGTGGATCGCTTCGATGCGGCGTTGACGAAACACGGGTTGCAAGGCGCCGATATCCATTTGCGCATCAGCGGCTGCCCGAACGGCTGCTCGCGGCCGTATTTGGCCGAAGTCGCGCTCGTCGGCAAGGCGCCCGGTCGCTACAACCTGATGCTCGGCGGCGATCATCTCGGCCGCCGTTTGAATACGCTGTATCGCGAGAACATCGACGAAGCCGCGATTCTCGATGCGCTCGATCCCTTGCTCGCCCGCTACGCCGCCGAACGTTTGCCCGACGAACGTTTCGGCGATTTTCTCGTCGCGCGCGGCCTTCTGCGCACCGCAACGGACGCGGCGCGCGTCATTCCCATGGAGTCGTTGTCATGAGTCTCCCCGACCCGATCGCCGCGGCGGAATCGCCGCAGGCGCTGCAAACGCTGAACCGCTGGCTGGAAGGCCTGTCCGCGCAGGAGCGCATCGAATGGGCGCTGCGCCACTTGGCCGGCGAACACGCCTTATCGTCGAGTTTCGGCGCGCAAGCCGCGGTATCGCTGCATCTGGCGACGCAAGCGAAACCGGATCTTCCGGTGATCTTGATCGACACCGGCTACCTCTTCCCCGAAACCTATCGCTTCGTGGACGAGATGACCGAACGCTTGTCGTTGAATCTCAAAGTCTATCGGCCGCAGGTCGGCATCGCGTGGATGGAAGCGCGTCACGGCAAGCTCTGGGAAAACGGGCTCGACGGCCTGAAGCAATACAACCATTTGCGCAAAGTCGAACCGATGCAGCGCGCCTTGCGCGAACTCGGCGTACGCACGTGGCTCGCCGGCCTGCGCCGCAGCCAATCGGACAGCCGCGCGGAAATCGATATCCTCGAATTGCGCGACGGCCGCTGGAAGCTGCACCCGCTCGCCGATTGGAGCGACCGCGACGTCTGGAACTACTTGCGCACCCACGACTTGCCGTATCACCCGCTGTGGCACGAAGGCTATCTGTCGATCGGCGATGTCCACACCACGCACCGCTTCGAAGACGGCATGCGCGAAGAAGACACGCGCTTTTTCGGCCTCAAACGCGAATGCGGCCTGCACGAAGATTGGATTACGCCGCCGCTGGCGCAGGCGGGTTAAGGAACCTCTGAACAACTCAGAGGTTCCGCGCGCCATGGAGGTTGCGCTCGCGGATCGATCACCTATGTGACTGATCCAGCGGGAGCGGACTCAGGCTTGACCTGAGTCCGCGACGTCTGAATTACGCCAGGATGGCGTTATTCAGACCTTCCTTAATTCTCGAAACAGCACAGCGCGCCCCCGATCGCCCCCGCGCACCGCAACTTTCAGCCACCCGGATAACGCCGCTTCGTTTCGGCGATCGAGGCTTTCAGCATCGTTTCGAGCACGTCGAGATCGATGTCCGACAGGCGCTTCACGTAAAGACAGGCTTTGCCGAGTTTGTGCTTGCCCAGTTTCGCCAACGACTTCGCCTGATGCTCGAAACCGGAAGACAGATAGAGGCTGATCTCGCTCTTGCGCGACGAGAAGCCGATGACGAAGATATCGCCTTCGTGGCCGCTGTCGTAGACGTAGTGATAGCGGTCGAAGCCGACCATCGTCGGCCCCCACATCGTCGCCGGGCAACCGCTGACGCGGGACATCAGCGCGACCAAGGCATCGCAGTCCTCGCGCCTGCGCGGGTCGTCAATTTTGTCGAGATAAGCCGCGACATCGGCATCGGTAGGTTTGGTTTTCGCTTCGTAGGCCATCACCGTCTCCTGATTCAAATGACTCGTTCGATCGGTGCCTGGACGTCTCGACGCCAAGACAAGAAGATCGCGGCGGCGAATATCGATTCGATCGCTCCACCGGCGAACGCGCCGACAACGGGCGCCGCGCGCGCCGTGACCAGCGCGAATGCGGCCGCTGCCAGACATGCGCCGAGCGCGAGGTAGATGCGGGCGCCGTAGATCGTATGGAAGATCAAATATCGCCCTCCGATGACCAACAGCATCGCCGGAAAAAACCAGGCGATACGATCGATCGATATCGCATACGCCAAGGGCAAGCACAGCAACATCAGCACGGTGCTTTCGAGCGCCAAAGTACCGAGCGGATTTCCGCGGGTATGCGACCCGGGACGCCCGAGCGCTTTCGCGATCAGGATGCCGACAGGATGGATGAACATCCCACCGACGAACAGGGCCAAGACCGCATGTTTGGGCGATAGCGCGATCGCGACCACACCGGCCGCGCACCAGGCCAAAGCCGATGCCGCGACGCCAGGCGCACCACCGAAATAACCATGCCGCATATCGCGCTGCGCATCTGGAACTCGGTCGAGCGTCATCGAATCGTCCTCATTTACGAGAGCTTGAGCATAGCGAATGGCCCGGTCGCATTCCACGGGCCGCCGGAGCGGCGGCGTTCACGGATGCGCGCCGCTCGAAGCCCGACAATGCCGCTGACGCAGCGGCGAATCACCACTCAACCGCTACGCAACGCCAACGCAAGCAACGCCAGAAACGTGTAGGTCAGAACCGGCGCCATCGGCACCTGGAACCAGCCCAGGCGCGCGCGCCATCGCCACATCAGCGCCAGCGAAAGCGCGGTGGCGGCCGTCAACGACAGCGCGTAATCGGCCTGCAGCAAATAGCTGGGGAAACCGTATCCGCGACGCAGCGCCTGCACCACGAAGCCCAGCGTGATGACCGCCAGCGTCGCGGCTCCGGCGACGATCGACGCTCGCGTGCCTGTGCGAGTCGGAGCGTGCGCCCGCTGCGATCGATCCGGATCCATGGTTCAGTTGGTGATGGCCTGACTCAGTTCGGTCCAGGTCGGCGCGGCGGGCCATTGCGGCGCGGAATTGCCGGCCAGCACGCGGCGCAAATCGTGACGGTCGAGTTGCGGCGCCAAGGCCACCAGCAGATCCACGGTGTAATCGCGCAGTACGCGTTCGCGCGGCAGTACGGCCCACGCCGTGCATTCGGGCACCGCGTCCGGCGCGGGCAACGCGACGAGGTCGCTGTCGTGAATCGCGCTCACCGCCATTTCGGCCAACAGACCGATGCCCAAACCGGCGCGCACATAGGTTTTGATCAGATCGGCGTCGCGCGCGGTCATCGCCAACTGCGGCTCCAGACCCGCGCCGAGAAAAGCGCGACGCAGCGACGAATCGGGGCGCAACGACGACTCGTAACTCACCAGCGGATAGGCGGCGAGATCGGCGAGCGTCGGCGGTTTGCCGCTCGCGGCCAAGGGGTGCGCGCGCGGCACCAGCACGATGCGACGCCAGCGGAACATCGGCACGGCGATGCCGTCGGCCGGCGCCGCGCCCGCAGTGCTGATCAAGGCAAGATCGGCTTCGCCGCGCGCCAGTTGCTGCAAAACGTCGGCGTCGGCGCTGGGCTGCAGATGGATGCTCAGTTGCGGATAGGCCTGATGCACATGCGAGATCACCGGCGGCAGCACGAAACGGGCCTGGGTATGCGTGGTGGCGATCGACAGGTCGCCCTGGCCGTCGCGACGCTGATTCGCGGCCAGCGCGCGGATGTTCGCGGCTTCGGCCAACAACTTGCGCGCGTGATGCAGCACCTGCGCACCGGCGGGCGTCAGCCCTTCGAGACTGCGGCCTTTACGCACGAACAACAGAAAGCCCAGTTCGTCCTCCAACTGCTTGAGCTGCTTGGACAGGCCCGGCTGGGTGGCGTGAACGTGATCGGCCGCCAAGGTGATGTTGAAACCGGCGTCGGCGATGGCAACGAAATAGCGGAGTTGGGCGAGGGTCATGGGCGTGTTCGAGTTCGGGCCAGGGCGAAACGGTCGGCCGGTCGGCGGACGCGACCGGATCGGCGACAGCGACGACACCCTGGACAGCGAAAAGACGACATGGGGCTCGAACCCGAACGAAGGAGAGAAGGCGATGGCATCGCCACACCCTATGCCATAACCTCGGGGAATGAATATATCCCGTATATTCCAAAAAGTTATGAAGGAACGCCGCCCGCTTATTTCCCGTCCCAGGCCGCACGGCCTAGCGTGAAACGACTTTCTCCGGCCCGCTAACCATGCCGAACGCCGTCGCCACCGCCGCCGACTCTTCTGCGCCCAGGCTATTCCCGGCGTTTTTGGATCTGCGCGGCCGCTTGGTGCTGGTCGTGGGCGGCGGCGCGGTGGCGCGACGCAAGGTCGGCGCCCTGCTCGAGGCCGGCGCCCGTGTCCGCGTCGGCGCCCCCGCATTGGTCCCGGAACTGGCCGAACTGGCCGCAGCCGGCCGGATCGTGCATCTTCCCGGCGAATTCGAGCCCACTTGGCTGGACGAAGCTTGGTTCGCGGTAGCCGCGACCGACGACTCCGAGGTCAATCGCCGCGTCGCCGAGGCCGGCGAAGTGCGCAAGCTGTGGGTCAACGCGGTGGACGATATCGCGCATTCCAGCGCGCAACTGCCCGCCCGCATCGAACGCGGACCGCTGCAGATCGCCATTTCCAGCGGCGGCGGCGCGCCGATGCTGGCCCGGCATCTGCGCGAACGTTGGGAAGCAGAACTCGATCCCGCGCTCGCGCCGCTGGCGACGTTGCTATTGCGTCATCGTGCGCGCATCCGCGAAGCGCTGTCCGATCTCGCCGCACGGCGCCGTTGGTTCGCCGCTCTGCTGGTGGGCGATGTGCCGCGCGCATTGCGCAGCGGACATGCAACGGAGGCCGAACGCATCTTGCTCGCTGCTATCGCCGCAGCGACGGCAGCGGAAATAGCGTCGGAAACTGCAGCGGAAACCGCAGAGCAAGCGGAAAACCCGCCCTCTCGTCGTCTCGGTCGCGTCACTCTCGTCGGCGCTGGCCCGGGCGATGCCGGCCTGCTCACGCTGCGCGGGCTGCGCGCCTTGAACGAGGCCGACGTGATTTTGCACGACCGTTTGGTCGCGCCGGAGGTGCTCGAACTCGCCCGCCGCGACGCCGAGCGCATCGAAGTGGCGAAGGAAGCCGGGCATCACCGCACCACGCAAGCGCAAATCCACGCGCTGATGCTGGAACACGCGCGCGCCGGCCGGCATGTCGTGCGTTTGAAGGGCGGCGACGGTTTCGTCTTCGGCCGCGGCGGCGAAG